>NZ_CASGGV010000341.1:0-26322 GCF_949319125.1 Frankia sp. Hr75.2
CGGACGGCCGGTGTCGGCCCAGATGTTGGACTGGTCGAACTTCACCTGGCTGCCCTTGAACGACTTGATCCCGTACAGGCAGTTGCGGCCGAACCGGTTGTTCACGAAGGTCACGTCACCGGCACCGTTGAGGGTGAAGCCGCCGCCGTTGATGAAGTTTCCGTCGAAGACAACCCGCGAGATCGGCCCGATGTTCTGCCCGAACATGTAGCCGGCGTTACTCGACTCGCCGGTCGTCTCGTTGATGGGAATCAGGGTGTTGTGGCGCAGCACGATGTTGCTGCCGCCGGTGGTCTGTACCGCGTCGTTGTGGCTGGACGGGGTCTGGGCGAGGTGATGAACGTACGAGTTCTCGATGAGGATGTTGTCGTTAATGAAAAAGCCGTCGATCGTGTTCGAGATGTTCATCCGGCGGGCGGTGAAGTCGGCGGTCGACATACCGGAGTTCGAGGCGCCCTGCCCGTCGATGGTGACGTCCTCGACCAGCAGGTTCTGGCCGAGGTTCTTGATCACCGCGGAACCCGACGACCGGCAGGAGACCCGGGAGTTCCGGATGACGACGTTGTCGGCCTCCACTCGGATGCACCCGCGCACATCCCTGTTCTCGATCACCGTTCCCGCGCGGGTGATGCGCTGGTCACCGGAGAGGAGGGTCAGCGACGTCCCCGCCCGGACGCCAGTGGTGCTCGCGTTGGGCATGCCGGCCGGGATCGGCGTGATACCCGACCCACCCGGTGCGGGCGGTGCCGTGCTCGGGCGCGGTTGCTCACTCGTCGGCACGCTGGGAGTCGCGCTCGTGCCAGGCCGCGGGCTGCCGCTCACCGGCGGGGACGCGCTCGGCTGGCCGCCTGTGGTCGCCGCCGGCCCCGTCGGGGCCGGCGATGACGGCCTCCCGATGAGAAGGGACGCATCGTCCGCGTAGAGGAACTGGCCGGCGGGAAGCCGGTCGGCGACGACCGCGAAGTCCAGCCGGTGGCCCGTGGCGGTCGCCCGCAGGGAGACCTCGACCTTTCGCCAGGTGGCATCGTTCAGGGTGACGTTGGTCAGGGCGCGCGCGGCCGTGCGGGCACCGTCGAGCTCGGTCAGCTTCAGCTGGACGCGGGTGCCCGGGGCGGTCGTGCGCACCCAGACGGCGCCGAGATAGGTCAGCCTGCCGCCGGTCCAGGTCACGGCGTCCGGAGTGTCGGTCAGGGTGATGGCGGGTACCCGGGCCCTGGCCGTGACGACCGCCGCGCCGGACCCACTGCGGCCGGGCACCGTCGGGGACAGGCGAGCGCTCTCGGACGGCCCGGCCGACCAGCCCGCCACCGTGTTCTCGAAGCCAGGGTTCGGGAGGAAGTTCACACCGGTCTGGTATCGCGGCTCGGTGTCGGCCAGCTGGATGGGCTTCCCACCCGCGTCGTCGCCCCCGAGCGCGGAGTGCAGGATCACGCCGGTCGTCCCGCCGACCACGACAAGGAGACAGAGGGCGGATAGCAGGATCTTGCGTCTGGCGGTTCGAACCACGCGGTCACGCCTGCGCCGGTCACGCCGCCCCACCCGGCGGCCCGCGCCACGCGAATTCTGTGCGGGGCCGTCCGGCCTTGCCTCGTCCTCGATGATGCTCTGATGCATCTGCAGCCAGCTCCAGAAGATGGATGGCCGGGTTCACGGGAGCTGCCGCCTGCTGGCGGCCAGCGGCTTGGAACCCGTTGACAGAATGTGCACCCCCCCGTTGAGAGCACTCCCACCGGGGCAGCCCGGTTCAGCGGGCGCAGGCGGGATGCATTCATCAGGATGCTTTCAAACTGATTCCTCTGATTCCGCCGGTCTTTCTTGACATAAAGCAAGCATCGGCGGCCGGTCGACAGCCACCGCCCGTCGACAGCCAGGGTCGCCAACAGCCAGGGCCTCGGAATTTGACACACAGCCGATAATCCATGCCTGGCAGGGTGACTTATCCTACCCCGACCACTCCGCCTCGCCAATGGATACTCGTGGGGAGAGCGTGACGTCCGGTCTGATGGACGCCATCGGATGGACGTGGTCGGGCAGGCGCTGTCGGGCAAGTGCTGTCGGGCAGGCGCTGTCGGGCGGATGCCGGAACGGTTGCTGAACGTCTGGGGGGCGCGGTAACCGTACGAGACCGCCGGCACCCCGGTACGGCCAAGCGGAAGGAATTCCACACCGAGACCACATATGAGAAAGGACCTGCCGTGGCCTCGCAAACCGCCGCGGCACGACGTGGCTCCAGGCCCTCATGGTCCGTGCGATGGTCTGTGCGAGCGGCACTGCACGGCACGACATCGCCAGGAATCACCGCCCCGAAGTGCGAGTTCCGCACCGGCGCCCTGGCGCCCCCGGTCACCCGGGCGGGCCGGGGCGGCTCACCCCTCGTCTGTTCCCGGGGTCTCTGTCCGTTCCAGGTCGCGGGCGGCGATCACCGCCGCGTACACCTCCCGGGGTGACAGGGAGTACTCGGCGGCCACCGCCTTACGCGCGTCCCGCGCCGGCATGCCGCCCGCCGTCAGGCGGGCCACCGCCGCGGCGAGCACCTCCGGCCCGGCCTGAGTGGGCGCCGCGGGACCAGCCCCCGGCCCGGCCGCGGCACCGGCCTTGTGCGGCCCCGTCTCTGCCCAGAGCGCGCCAACTGGTGCGCTCGCTCCGGCCTCCCGGGCGGGCCTGGCCGTCCCGGCGCTCGCGTCGCCGGCGATCACCAGGGTGAACTCGCCCCGGACGGTGCGCCCGTCGCCGGCCCAGTCGACCAGGCCGGCCAGGTCGCTGCGGACGATCTCCTCCCAGGTCTTCGTGAGCTCCCGGCACAGCGTCGCCCGGCGCGGCCCGCCGAAGGCCTCCGCCAGGTCACGCAGCGACGCGCCCAGCCGGTGCGGCGACTCCAGGAAGACCATCGTCCGGCTCTCCGCGGCGAGCCCGCGCAGCCGTGACCGGCGTTCGCCCGCCTTGCGGGGCAGAAACCCCTCGAAGGTCCAGCGGTCCGAGGGCAGCCCGCTGACGGCCAGCGCCGCCGTGACCGCCGACGGCCCGGGGACCACGGTGATCGCCACCCCGGCCGCGGCCGCCGCCGCGACGACCCGGTAGCCGGGGTCGGAGACCGCGGGCATGCCCGCGTCCGTGACGAGCGCGACGGTGCGGCCGGCGAGCAACTGCTCGGTGAGCATCTCCGCCCGGGCGCCCTCGACGGCGTCGTAACAGGAGACGACCCGCCCCGTGATCGTGATCCCGAGCGCGTGCGCGAGCCGGCGCACCCGGCGGGTGTCCTCGGCGGCGATCACGTCGGCGGTCGCGAGCACCTCGCCCAGCCGCGGGCTCGCGTCGCGCACGTCACCGATCGGGGCACCGCACAGCACGAGGGTCCCGGACACCCGACCAGTCTGCCAGGGGGCAGGACCTACCCTGATCGGTGTGACGGCGACGACGGCGCACCTACCCCGTTCCGAGACTGGCGCATCGGAGCCCAGCCGCCCGGAACCGGCCACTGCCGCCAGAACCGGCCGTACGCCGCGCGAGCGGCTGTGCCCGCCGATGCCCGGCGACCGCGCCGTCGGATGGCTGGCGCCCCTGTTCGTCGCGGTGACCGCCGGGATCCTGCGGTTCTGGCGGATCACCGAGCCCCGCGGGCTGTACTTCGACGAGGTCTATTACGTCAAGGACGCCTGGGGCCTCATGACCGCCGGGTACGAGATCAACTCGAAGACCTGTGACGGGCCCGCCTACGTCGTCCACCCGCCGTTCGGCAAGTGGCTCATGGCCGCGTCGCAGTGGCTGTTCGGCTACGTCGACTGCGCGGGCACCCCGCACGGCAGCCCCGAGCTGGGCTGGCGCTTCTCGTCCGCGCTCGCGGGCACGCTGGCGGTGCTCGTGCTCGCCCGCGCGGCCCGCCGGATGTTCCGTTCGACGGTGCTCGGCTGCTTCGCCGGCATCCTGCTCTCCATGGACGGGCTGGAGTTCGTGCAGAGCCGGATCGGCATCCTCGACATCTTCCTGATGACGGGCATCGTCATCGCCCTGGCCTGCCTGGTGCACGACCGTGACGACGGCCGGCGCCGGCTCGCCGACCGCCTCGACCAGGCCGCGGCCGGCGCCGGCCCGACGCCGGCCGACACGCGGTTCGGCCCCCGGCTCGGCCTGCGCCCGTGGCGGCTCGCGATGGGCGTGGCCCTCGGCGCGTCCATGGGGGTCAAGTGGAGCGCGCTGTACACGATCGTCGGCTTCGCCGCGCTCGCGCTGGCCTGGGACGTCGGTGCCCGCCGCACTGCCGGCGCCCACTCCCCCGTGCTGGGCGCGCTGCGCCGGGACCTGCCCGGATGGCTGACGGGCTGCGTCGCGGTGCCCGTCGTGACCTTCCTGGCGACCTGGACGGGCTGGTTCGTCACCGACGGCGGCTGGTACCGCGACCGGTACGGGCACGGTTTCCTCGCCGCCTGGCACGGCTGGTGGGACTACCAGATGGAGGTGCTGCACTTCCACGAGGGCCTGTCCGACTCGCACCCGTTCCGGTCGACCCCGATGAGCTGGCTGGTGCTCGGCCGGCCGATCGCCTACTTCTACAGCTCCCCCGCGTACGGGGCCGAGGGCTGCACGGCGGTCAACGGCTGCTCGCGGGAGGTCATCGCGCTGGGCAACCCCGCCGTGTGGTGGGGCGGGACGGCGGCGCTGGTCGGCTCGCTGGCGCTGTGGGTGCGCGCCCGTGACTGGCGGGCGGCACTGGTGCTCGTCGGCTTCGGCTCGGCGTTCCTGCCCTGGCTGCTGTTCCCCAGCCGGACGATGTTCTTCTTCTACGCGCTGCCCTCACTGCCGTTCCTGGTGCTGGGGCTGACGGCGATGGCAGGGCTGGCCCTCGGGCCGCGCGACGCGTCCGAGACCAGGCGGCTCGCCGGCGCGCTGTCCGTCGGCGTGTACACGGTGATCGTGGTCCTGTTGTTCGCCTACTTCTACCCGATCCTGGCCGCCGAGGTGATTCCTTATTCATCTTGGCGAATACGTATGTGGTTTCCCGGGTGGATCTGACGGAATCAGCCCCGGACAGGGCCTCCACCCAGGGCGGGAGCGCCCGGAGAGAGCCGCCCGGGGCCCGCCGATCGGCGTGACGGCGGGCGCCAGCCACGACAAACAGACCACAGCCGTGTCTCATGTCACCTTTGCCGGAAAGTCCCCCTACCGGCGGCCACATCATGAAGTGGCACCATCACTGAGAGAAGGTCTTGGCAGAGTAAGGCCGGTACGGGGGAGACATTTCGACATGGCCAGTCACCGAAAGTCCACACCGACGGTAGCTAGCAGCAGCACACCACCGCCGAACGAGGGGGGTCACGCACGCCCCGACAACCCGATCGGGGATCGTGGATCGGTCACCACGTCCCTTGGCCGCGGAGACGGGGAGGCCCTGACAGGTCTCCTCGACACGATCGGTCACCGGCCACGGGTGTCCGGGGGACCAGGACTGAGAGGAAAGAGCATGGCGGATGTGTCGGTGCGCTTCGCGATGACCGATGACAGCGAGATCGTTCTGAACCTCTCGCTCACCCAGGCGATCCGTCTCACCGAGGCGATCGCGTCCAAGGTCAGCCAGGCCATGACCGAACAGCCGCGGGCCGGCATGAACGGCAGCAACGCCTACGGCCCGGGTGTGCGTCCGGGGCCGTACTCGACCTCCTGAGTCCCCACCGGGCAGCGTCCCGGCGAAACCTTGGGCGGCGCCGGCCCCGCAGCGGGTACCCCGACGGCGGTCCGGCGGGCGGCCCCGCCCCCGGCCGGCCGGGGGTTCCCACCACCACGTCGGGACGTACCCGATCAGCCCGCACGGCGTCGCCGCGGGCCGCTTCACCGCGGGCCGCTTCGGCCCGCATCGCTTCGGCCCGCTGTATTTCGGCTCGCAGTATCTCTGCCCGCAGCGTTTCGGCCCTCGCCATCTCCAGGCGCGCCGCCTCCGATCGGCCGAGGTCCGAGCGGTCAGGATCCGAGCGGTCGAGGTCCGAACGCCCAGGGCCAGACCGGCCGACGTCGGACCGTGCCGGATCGACGCGTCCGACGAAGACATCGGGCCGCGGCGCCTCGCGCCGAGCCGGGTCCGCCTGGCGTCCCACCTCGGCGACCGGCCGGTCCCCACCAGGGCTCCCGACCGTCACGTCCTGGTTCCCCACCGCCACGGGATGCCCCGGCCCGGAGCCCGCCACGAGCACGTCGGGGCGCCGCGCCGTCGGCGGACGTCCACCGGCGGGCAGCCCGGCCGCGCCGCCGGGAACGCCCGCGGGAGCCTCGGGCCGCCCCACAGCCACATCGGCCCGCCCCACAGCCACATCGGCCCGCCCGACAGCGGCCTCGGAACGCCCCCCGGCCATGTCGGTACGCACAGCGCCGCGCGCGCCCCCGGCATCGGCACGGGCGGCGTCCAGGCGGGCCGCGTCGAGGCGCGCGATGTCCCGGCGGGCGGCGTCCAGACGGGCGGCGGCATCGCGGCGCGCGGCGTCCGGGCCCGCGGGATCCAGGCGCGCGGAGTCCAGGTGCGGGACGTCGTCCGGCGGCGGGCCGGTGAGCTCGGCTATCAGCGCGTTCAGCAGGCTCAGGTCGCGGCGGCGGATCTCCGCCGCCGACGCGGCGTCGCCGTGGCCCGGGGCCAGCGCCGCGCGCACCCGGCCAAGCCGGGCACGCAGCGCGCCGACGTCCGCCGCGGCCAGCAGCCCCTCCCGCAGCACCAGGACGACGTGGCCCCCGTGGTCGACGACGTCGAAGGGCTGGCTCATCTCCATCGTGACCACCCGGATGCCCACCGGGGCCTCCTGGTCGTAGACCAGGCAGAGCTTGTCCTCGGCGAGGACCTCCGCGGAGCCGTCGTCCCACAGCACCGTCGCCCGGGCGGTCGACGGCGCGGCCGAGGGCACCGCATCGACCCGGACGCCGCCCCCGACCGGCTGCGCCTCCTCGTGTGACGCCGGATGCACGGACAGCACCGTGCCACGACGAGACCACACCCCGCCGCCAAGATCGTCCACCGGGAAAACCCGGTCGCCACGGGCGAACATGACAAGGCTGGCTCGACCGTCCGCGATGGTCGGCAGCTGCTCGGTCATGGCGCGATCGTAGGGCGCCCGCCCAGGCACCGGGCACCCGAGACCCTCCACAGCCCGCCGGGCCCTCCGCCGCACCCCCGTCCCGCGACGGTCGCCGCAGCGGCGACTTCACCGTCAGAACAGGGACTTCCGCCCCGGGCCACCTGCCCGGAGCCCCCCGTGCCGGGCTACTCCCGGCCTACCCCGATCGGGTAGTGGGGGGCACTTTCGGCGGTGGCCGCCGGCCTGGCGGGACGGGCGGGATGGCCTGCCCGCTGGGATACCTTCGGCTGACCACGCCGAAGTGGGCTGCAGTGACCACTCCCCGAGGCGACGCACCGCCCGCCCGGGGGCTTCCCGCAAGGCCCGTCCTCCGGCCGCGCCCGGACATCCCCACCCGCGGAGGTCCGCATGCCCGCATCCGACTACCCGCCGATCGAGGAGCACGCGGTCATCGGCGACCTGCGCACCGTGGCCCTGGTCGCCACGGACGGCACGATCGACTGGTACTGCCCGCAGCGCTTCGACGGCCCGTCGGTCTTCGCGAGCCTGCTCGACGCCGACCGCGGCGGCTCCTTCCGCATCCACTGCTCGCAGTCGAAGGCCAAGCAGCTCTACCTGCCCGACTCGAACGTCCTGATGACCCGCTTCCTCACGCCGCACTCGGTGGGCGAGGTCGTCGACTTCATGGTCCCGGTCGACAACGACCTGACCGAGACGCCGCACGTGGTCGTCCGCCAGGCCCGCGCCGTGCGCGGCACCGCCGGGTTCCGGCTACGCTGCGACCCCCGGTTCGACTACGGGCGGGCCTCCCACACGGTGACGCTGGTGCCCGGCGCCGGCGCGGTCTTCGAGTCGGCCACCGGCACCCTCGTGCTGCGCACGGCGCTGCCGCTGCGGATCGAGGGCACCGCGGTCGCCTGCGACTTCGAGCTGACGATGGGCGAGACGGCCGACATCGTCCTCGAGTGGGACTCCCGCATCCGCCCGCTGCAGCCCGGCGAGGCCGACAACCTGTTCACCCGGACGCTGGAGTACTGGCAGACGTGGGTGCGCCGGGGCCGGTACCACGGCCGTTGGCGGGAAATGGTGCTGCGTTCGGCGCTGGTGCTCAAGCTGCTGGTCTACCGCCCGACCGGAGCACTCATCGCGGCGCCGACCACCTCCCTGCCGGAGGAGCTGGGCGGGGTGCGCAACTGGGACTACCGCTACACCTGGATCCGCGACGCGGCGTTCACCACCTACGCGCTGATGGCCCTCGGGTTCACCGAGGAGGCCGCCGCGTTCATGGACTGGCTCGAGCAGCGCTGCAAGGAGGCGCCGCCCGAGCTCGGCCTGGGCGTGCTGTACAGCGTCGACGGCAACGCCGACCTGGACGAGATCGTCCTCGACCATCTCGAGGGCTACCGGGGCTCGAGGCCGGTGCGCATCGGCAACGGCGCCGCCGGCCAGCTCCAGATCGACATCTACGGCGAGCTGATGGACTCGGTGTACCTGTACAACAAGCAGGTCCCGATCTCCTTCGGGCTGTGGGAGGCGCTCGGCCGTCAGCTCGACTGGCTGGCCAGGCACTGGGAACAGCCCGACGAGGGCATCTGGGAGACCCGGGGCGGACGGCAGCGCTTCACCTACTCGGCGGTCATGACCTGGGTGGCGTTCGAGCGTGCCTGCCGGATCTCCCGGCAGCGCGGTCTGCCCGGGCCCACCAACGACTGGAAGGACCACGCCGGGCGGGCCTACCGGTTCGTCCAGAACGAGGCCTGGGATCCCCGGAAGGGGGCCTACATGGAGTTCCCGGGCTCGCCGCGGCTGGACGCCTCGCTGCTGTGCATGCCGCTCGTGAAGTTCTCCGGCCCGACCGACCCCCGCTTCCTGTCGACGCTGGACCGGGTCGGCTCGGAGCTGGTGAGCGACAGCCTGGTGCGCAGGTACGCCGCGGACGGCAGCGACGGCCTGACCGGGGACGAGGGCACGTTCAACCTGTGCTCGTTCTGGTACGTGGAGGCGCTGACCCGTGCCGGCCGCACGACCGAGGCCCGGCTGGTCTTCGAGAAGATGCTCACCTACGCCAACCACGTGGGGCTCTACGCCGAGGAGATCGGCCCCTCCGGCGAGGCCCTGGGCAACTTCCCGCAGGCCTTCACCCACCTGGCCCTGATCAGCGCGGCGATCCACCTGGACCGCGCCCTGGGCTGAGCCGACCGGGCGGTGTCTTGCCTCGGACACCCCGCCCGGAAGGGTCACCGGGCCACCTATCCTGGCAATCCGGTCCCTGGTGGCCCGGTTCTGGCGGTCCAGCCCTGGCGGCGGTCCGGTCCCGGTAGTCCGGTCGCGGCGCCGCCGGTCGCACCGGCGCGCGGCGGCAGGCCCGGGTGAGCGCGCCCGGCGAGGAGGTGGAGGCGTTGGTCGGCCCACACCCGCCCGGCGGCCCGGACGACCCGCTCCACGGCCCCACCACCGTGCTCGGCAACTCCGCGGCCCCGCAGGCGCCACCCGTCACAGCACCGCAGGCACCACCCGCACCAGCCCGGGTGGGCGGGGGCGAGACCCATGGCGACCTCACCCGACGGCTGATCGAGACGTCGGTCTGGACGGACCGCATGCTCGCCGACGCCGGCATCCCCGTCCACGACGCACCCCTGGTCACGGTGGGCGGTGGGATCGGCTCGTTCGTCCTGGTCGACTACCTGCGCATCGCGGGCGCGCCGACCTCGGCGATCCGGGTGCTGTCCAACATCGACACCCCCTGGCAGACCTACCGGTACCTGACCCGGGTCTCGCAGATCCCCGACCACGAGCGCATCCGCTCGGACTCGAGCTCGACCCCGGACAACATCTGGGCCTTCCCGTCCTACGCGGTACGGGAGGCGTTCGCGGCCCGAGGCCTGCGCGGGTTCGTCGAACCGCTGTGGCGGGTCGCGACCGAGCCACTGCTGTCGGACTACTTCACCCCCCGCATCAGGACGGTCTTCGACGGCATGGCCCGGGAGGCCGCCCGGATCTCGTACCCCGAGATGTTGGTCTCCGGGCAGGTGCGGATGGTCCGCCGCCGCGCGGGCGGGGGGTACCTGACCGTCCTCACCCCCCCGGCCGGACGGTCCGCGACGAAGCGGATCGCCTACCGCAGCCGGTACGTCCACCTGGGCGTCGGCTACCCGGGGCTGAAGTTCCTCCCGGACCTGCAGGAGTACCGCTCCCGGTACGGGGACGTGCGGCGGGTCGTCAACGCCTACGAGCCGCACGAGCACGTCTACGACGAGCTGATCCGGCACCCGGCGACCGTCGTGGTGCGCGGGGCGGGCATCGTGGCCTCCCGCATCCTCGACCGGCTGATCACCGACCGCGACCGGCACGGGGCGAGGACGCACATCGTGCACCTGTTCCGCACGTATGTGCGCGGCTCGCACGGCCCCAGCGTGTTCATGCGCCGCCGGGGCGGCGACGGCTGGGCCTACCAGGGGTTCAACTACCCGAAGTCGGTCTGGGGCGGCCAGCTGAAGGCACGCATGCGCATGCTGGAGGGCGACGAGCGTAAGGCGCTCTACGACACGATCGGCGGGACGAACACCCCCCGCCGGCGCCGGTGGCAGGCTCAGCTCGCCCGCGGCCGGCACGAGGGCTGGTATGTGACCCGGGTGGGCGAGGTGGAGCGGCTCACCCCCGGAACGGACGGGACGGTGGTCACCCGGGTCCGCACCGCCGACGGGATGCTGGAGGTGCCGGCGGCGTACGTCATCGACGCCACCGGCCTGGTGGCGGACATCCGCGAGCACCGGGTGCTGGCAGACCTGCTCGACCACTCCGGAGCCGGGCACAACCCGCTCGGCCGGCTGGACGTGGAGCGGACCTTCGAGGTCCGCGGAACCCGCAACGGGCCGGGGCGGCTCTACGCCTCGGGCGCGGCGACCCTCGGCGGCTACTTCCCGGGCGTCGACACCTTCCTCGGTCTGCAGATCGCCGCCCAGGAAATCTGTGACGACCTGGCCGCGGAGGGATTCGTGCCCCGGATAGGGGTGGCACGTTCGGTGTCGCAGTGGGTGCGTTGGATGCGCAACCAACCGGTCTGACGCCGCACACGATCGGAGAAAATCGCCTCATGGTGCCGACCCTGGCCGGACGGCTTCAGACCCGCCTGTTCCTACTCGCCACCGTCGGGGTCGTTCTGACGGCGCTGATCGCCCCGCTGCTGCCCACCGAAGCATCTGCCGGGGCCGCGTGGCGGGCGAGTTTCGGCGTGCTGTGCGCGGTCGCCCTTCTCGGGCTGGGCTGGGAGCTCGTCTACCACGGGCTGCAGCAGTTCCGCTGGGAGAAGGACTGGCCGACGATGTTCGGCCTGCTCACCGCGGTGAACGAGGGCCTGCTGGTGTGGCTGGCGGCGCGGGCGGGCGCCGTTCCGGGTGCGGACGGCGTCGCAGGAAAGGCCTTCCTCGTCCATTTCGGGCTCGTCTGGCTGGCGGTGTGGCTCTGCGCGAACGGCCCGATGCGCGTCCCGTTCCTGCGGTGGCGTTTCCACGGTGGCCGACTACTCTGACGGCGGTGCCGCCGCCTTCCCGGGGCCTTTACCACGTTCGCCGCGGCCGCCGCGCCGCTGCCCCGCCGGTGGGGTCCGCACAGCGACACCGGAGGTTCCAACCACCGCTCTCGCGGCAGGATAAGTGCGGTACGCCGTGCGCGGGTGCCGCTAGTCTGAAGATCGGTACCGTTTGCACGGCGCGGGTGGGCGGCGAAGGGCGAGGCAATGGCGGGACTAGACCGTTTCCGGGTCGTGGTCGGCACGGGGCACGGCGGGCACACGGGCGTGGTCGTCAGACTGCCCGGGGTGCTGGTCGTCGCCCACGTGGGCCGGCCCGAGACCACCGAGACCACCAAGCGGCTGCTTGCCCTGTGCGCCGAGGTGGCCGGCGAGGCCGGCACGGCGGCGACGATGGGCCGCCGCCTCGTCCGCCGCGTCGCCGGACTGCTGGCCGACGCCGATCCGGACCGCGTCCCCGACTTCAGCCTCCTCACGACGGTCAACGACCGGGTCGCCGCGCTCGTCCACGGCGCGATGGACGTCGTCGCGACCGGCCCGTCCCCCGTCTCGCTGTCCGGGGTGGATTCGGCCACCTGGGTCGACCGCCTGCTGCCCGCCGAGATCACCCGGCTGGAGGTCGGGCCGACCGGCACGATCGGCGACGGCGCCCCCACCGGCGGCATCGACGACCTGGGCTTCCCGCTGGACCTGCGGATCGGCGCGGTGCCGGGCACCGCAGTGAGCCTGGTGGCCGACGACTCCCCGGCGCTGCCCGCCCCGAAGGCCTCGACCGACGCGCTGCTGGCCGGCTTCGAGTCGCCGCGCGAGCCGATGACGGGGGCGGCGCCGATCCCCACCTCGGGCGCCCGCATGCCCGACCCGCTCTCCACAGCTCCGCCGGCGCTCACCCCGCTGCTGAGCAAGGAGGAGGAGGCGCACCGGATGCGCGCGGCCGCCGAGCCGACGCAGGCCGCCGACTTCGACGAGCTCGAGGAGGACCCGCCCACGGAGCTCGCCGGCCGGGAGCCGGCGCCCTCCGGGCACTCGTCCGGGCACCAGCACGGGGGCGGGCACAGCTCGATGGGCTCGATGGGCCACACCCCGGGCGGCCCCCCCGGCCTGCACGACGATCTCGGCGACGACCTCGACGACGACCACGACGCCATGACGCAGCTGCCGGGGCAGACCTTCACCGTCTCCGACCTCATCGAGGACGACGAGGCACAGACGATCCTGCCGAACCCGTCGCAGCCCCAGGTCGAGGGCGTCCTGTGCGCCCACGGCCACTTCAACCACCCGCAGGCGCCCTACTGCGCCGAGTGCGGCCTCTCGCTGGCCCAGCAGACGAACCGGACGGTGCTCGGCCCCCGGCCGGCGGTGGGCGTCCTGGTGTTCGACGACGGCCAGACCGTCAACGTCGACATGGACCTGGTGATCGGGCGTCAGCCGGACCGCGACGAGGCCGTCCGCGCCGGCAACGCGCGCCCGCTGCCCGTCGAGGACGGCGAGAGCGCCGTGTCCCGGGTCCACGCGGTGATCACCCTGACCGGGTGGGACGCGGTCATCACCGACCGCGGGTCGGCGAACGGCACCTACATCGCCCCGCCGGAGGCGACGGTGTGGACCCCGCTGAACCCGCACCAGCCCGCCCCGCTCGTCCCCGGAACCCGCGTCCAGGTCGGCAAGCGGACCTTCGTCTTCAACTCACACCTGCAGGTCTGAGCGCCCCGGGAAGCGTCCCGGGACGGCCGGCCCCCTGCCGGCCGGATACTCACCGGGGGCCGGGTGACCTGGCCGCGCGGGCGGTTCGCCCCTGGCCGGGCGCCGTCCGTGGGCCACACTGGACGGTGATGAGCCGAGCCGACGAAGACCGGGGCGTGAGCGCCATGCCACGTGACAGCAGAACCGCAGACGGCACACGCGCCGAGACCGACGCGGCGGCGCCCGGGGCCTCCACCGCGACCAAGCCTTCCGGTATGACCCCCACCGTGACCGAGGCCGCCGGGTTGCCCGACGCAGCGGAGGCCGAGCGGACGAGCCCCGGAAGCGACGAGGACGTCCTCGTCGGCGCGGCCGGAAGCGGGCCGGCGGGGGCACGGGCCGACCGCGCGCCGGCCTGGGTCCGGCTCTGGTGGACGCCGCTCGTCCTGTTCGCCGTCCTCGGGCTGCTCGCCGGCGGCGCCGGCCTGCGCGTGCTGCTGGACCGCCCGCCCGCCGACAACTCGGTCGACGTGGGCTTCGCCCGGGACATGTCCGAGCACCACTCCCAGGCCGTCCAGATGGCGATGGTCGAGTTCAACCACGGAGGCAATGCGGACGTCCGCAACATGGCCCAGGACATCGCGCTCAGCCAGCAGCGGGAGATCGGCGTCATGGACGCGTGGCTGTCCGGCTGGGGCCGTACCTCGACGTCCGCCAACGCGCCCATGGCCTGGATGGCCGATGACAGCGCCGGCGGCCACGGCGACCACGGCACCGCGGGGACCGGCGCGATGACCGACGGAACCATGCCCGGCGGCGGCATGACCGGTAGGACCGGGGAGACCGTGCGGATGCCGGGCATGGCGACCGAGTCCGAGCTCGGCGCGCTCGCGGCGGCGAGCGGGCGCGACCTGGACGTCCAGTTCCTGACCCTGATGATCCACCACCACCGCGGCGGCGTGGCCATGGCGCAGTACGCCTCGATGCACGCCGACGACGACCGGGTGCGGGCGCTGGCCCGGGCGATGGTGGTCAACCAGGCCTGGGAGATCGACCAGATGCAGCGGTACCTCGAGCAGTTGGGCGCGCCGCGGGCCTGACCCGGAGGGCCCGTAGATCCGGTTTCGAGGGCTTTGTATCGTCATATCTGACCTACCGGAAGAGTTGGGGGACGTCCCCGCCGCCGGGCCGGGATGGCATGCCACCCGTCCGGGCGGGAGAGGCGAGGGTGTCCCGACTCCGGTGGCGTGTGCCCGCCCTGGCGGGACGCCCCGGCGTGCCGACCGGTTCACCGAGGTGACGTCTCGACGCCGCGACGTCACCGCCTCGCGCCTGTGAGAGTTCCGCGTGCCTGAGATGTCCCGGGGCCAGCCCTTGCCCCAGCCCGCCGTTCGCCGTGCCCGCCTTCCCCGGGCCCGGCCACGGCTGGCCGGTGCCCGCTGGGCGGCGCTGGCCGGCGTCCGGTGGGGCGTCCGGTGGCCGGGGCTGCGCGTGGTCCGCGTCGAGCTGCTGGCCGGCCTGGTCACCGCGCTGGCGCTCATCCCGGAGACCATCTCGTTCTCGGTCGTCGCCGGGGTGGATCCCAAGGTCGGCCTGTTCGCGTCGTTCACGATCTCCGTCGTCATCGCCTTCACCGGCGGCCGCCCGGCGATGATCTCGGCGGCGGCGGGCTCGATGGCGCTCGTCGCGGCACCGCTGGTCCGCGACCACGGCCTGGACTACCTGCTCGCGACCACGGTCGGCGTCGGCGTGACGATGTTCGTGCTCGGCCGGCTCGGGGTCGCGCGGCTGATGCGCTTCGTGCCGCGCACGGTGATGATCGGTTTCGTCAACGCACTGGCCATCCTGATCTTCATGGCGCAGATGCCGCACGTCATCGGCGAGTCGCTGCCGGTCTACCTGCTGGTCGGGGCCGGCCTGGCCATCCTGCTCATCGTCCCGCGGCTCACCCGGGCCGTGCCGCCGCCGCTGGTCGCGGTCGGCCTGCTGACCCTGACGACCGTCGCGTTCGACCTGTCGGTGCCGACCGTCGGCGACGAGGGCGCCCTGCCCGGCTCGCTGCCCGTCCCGGGGCTCCCGTCCGTCCCGATGACCTGGGAGACGCTGCGGATCATCGCGCCGTACGTCGTCACGCTCACCGCGGTCGGCCTGCTGGAGACCCTGCTCACCGCGCAGATCGTCGACCGGATGACCGACACCACGCACGACGCCAACCGGGAGGCGTGGGGACTGGGCCTCGCCAACGTCGTCAACGGCTTCCTCGGCGGCATGGCCGGCTGCGCCATGATCGGCCAGACGATGGTCAACGTCTCCTCCGGCGGCCGGACGCGCCTGTCCACCTTCGCCGCCGGCGCCTTCCTGCTCCTTCTCGTGGTCCCGCTGCGGGGGATCGTCGGCGTGATCCCGATGTCCGCCCTGGTGGCGGTCATGATCCTGGTCTCGGTGATGACCTTCGAGTGGCGCAGCGTGGCGCCGTCCACGCTGCGGCGGATGCCGCGCTCGGAGACCCTGGTGATGGTCGCGACCGTCGCGGTGGTCGTGCCCACCCACAACCTGGCGTACGGGGTGCTGGTGGGTGTCGTGCTCTCCGCGCTGCTGTTCACCCGCCGGGTCGCGCACCTCACCGAGGTCACCAGCGTGCTCGACCCGGAGGGGGGCGAGCGCCTCTACGCCGTGGGCGGCCCGGTCTTCTTCGGCTCCAGCAACGACCTGGTGAACGCCTTCGACTACGCCCACGACCCGCCCCGGGTCGTCATCGACCTCGCCGACGCCCAGATCCTGGACTCCGCCGGGGTGGCCGCGTTGGACGACGTCCTGCAGAAGTTCGCCGAGCGTGGCACCACCGTGCACCTGGCCGGCGCGACCGGCGGCACCGAGGCGATGCTCGCCCGGCTCTCGACCGCGCCGCCGGACCGGGCCGCCGGCCGCGAACCGCGTGAACCGTGCCCGGAGGAATCGCCTGGCGCAACGAAGAAATCCCGGCCCCGAACGGCCGACAGACCCGATGCCGAAGCTGGGCCGAGCACGCCCCGACGGTGATCGGGCGGCGTGGGCCGACACGCGCCCGTCGCCGTGCCATCAGGTTTAGCTCAGGTTGCCTGTGCAACATTGCCCCCAGGATGATTGAACCTTCAAGAAGGTAGGTACCTGGTGGCAGACAGCACGCCTCGTAAAAAGCGGCGCTGGCCGCTGATCCTGGTCGGCGCCGTCGTGGCCGTGGCGGTCCTGGTCGTGGGCGGCACCGCGTTCTACATCAACGTGATCAAGGAGGACGCCCCGGAGGAGTTCGCACTCGACGACCCCGGGCCCAGCACCTCGTCCGCCGGTTCCACGGCCGGCGATTCGGTCGACGGCGTGTGGCGGATCACCGACGGGTCCGAGGCCGGCTACCGGGTCGAGGAGGTCCTCTTCGGCCAGAAGACGACTGCCGCGGGCCGCACCTCGGAGGTGTCCGGGTCGATGACCATCGCCGACGACGGCGTCACCGAGGCGCAGTTCGAGGTGCAGATGGCGTCGGTGCGCAGCGACGAGGATCGTCGCGACAACCAGTTCCGCGGCCGGATCATGGACGTCGACACCTATCCGACGTCCCAGTTCACGCTCACCGAGCCGATCGACCTGGGTTCGGTGCCGGCCGCCGACGAGACGCGCACCTACCCGGCCACCGGAACGCTGACCATGCACGGCACCGCCCGCGAGGTGACCATGAACCTGCAGGCCCGCCGCGCCGGCGACCAGATCCAGATCGTCGGCCAGATCCCGGTGACCTTCGCCGACTACGGCATCCCGAACCCGAGCATCCCGGGTATCTCAACCGAGGACCACGGGATCATGGAGGTCTCGCTGAAGTTCGTGCGCGGCGAGCCGACCGAGTAGCTCCTCAGCACGCCCGCCGGGCGATCCGGCTGCTGACACCCCCGGCCGCAGACACCCCCGGCCACGCTGGCCGGCCGGGCCAGGCGGCCGGGGGCGCCCGGCAGTCAGGACGTCGCTGCCGCCGGCTTCCCGGTCGCGGGCTGAGCCGTGGCGGGCTCAGCCGAGGACGGCTCGTCCGTGCCCGGTCGCCCGCCGTTCACGGCCGCCGGCACCGCCGTCGGCGCGGGTTCCGGCACGGCTGCCGGCGCGGCGTCGCCGCGGGAGCGCTGCGGGGGCACGCCGTGCACCCGTTCCAGCTCGATCTCCTCGGCGTCGGGCACCCGCGGCGCGGGCTTCGTCAGGGCCCAGATCGCGCAGACCACCGCGAGGAACAGATAGCCCAGCGCGACCTGGCCGCTGGCGTTCCACTCCACCTTCTCGCCGTGGATCAGGCCGACGAACGCCAGCACCGCGCCGGCCACGGACGCGATCGTCGCGTGGACGAACCGCTTGTCGATGATGAACGCCACGATCGTGCCCAGGACCAGACCGGCGAGGACGGCCCCGTCGCCGAGGACGTGCAGCCCGTGCAGCAGCACGCTGTTCGCCTCGAGATCGTCGTCGGTGACGGTGAGCTGGACCGACGGGTTGAGGTTGGACGCCACGCCGACCGCGGTGGTCACCGTGTTGTCGATGAGCCCCGCCGCCCAGGACGCGATGTTCGGGATGATCGCCGCCACCACCGCGGCGCCGTGCGCCTTCGGTGACACCTGGAAGGCCTGCGCACCGATCAGCAGCCCGATGTAGAGCAGGATCGGCACGATCGCCGGCAGCGGGAGCACCGCGTTGAGCAGGCTGAACATCCCCAGGAAGCACAGCAGCGCGATGACGGCGCCGGTCGCCAGCGAGTACCCCGTCCGGCCACCGGCCGCCTTCCAGCCGGGATGGCCGATGTAGACCGCGGGCGGGAACGGGGAGCCCAGCGCCGCGCCGACGACCGCGCCGAGGCCGTCGGCGAGCAGGATCGGCCGCAGGTTGTAGCTGTCCCCGGCGGACGCGGCACTCTCCACGTTGGTCATGCCCTCGGTGAAGTTGTAGACCCCGAGCGGGATGGCCGTGGCGAGCAGCGGCGAGATGTCGGACAGGCCGTCGATCAGCTTGTCGAAGTGGAACGTCGGCAGCGAGACAGCGATGTCCTTCGCCGCGTCGCCGACCGCGGGGGCGTCCATGAAGCCGCCGATCCAGCCGATCGCCGTCCCCAGCAGCAGCGCGACCGCGCCGATCGGCAGGTTCCACGGCAGCTTCAGGTCGGTGAGCAGCCCGATGAGCAGCAGGCCGAAGACCGGCAGCGCGATCCAGGCGGCGTCCCACATCTGCGCGGCCGGCCGCATCGAGATGAACGCGATGGAGATGCCGGCGAGCGTGCCGAGCATGGCCGCGCGCGGGGCGTAGCGGCGGATCGTCGGGCCGACGAAGGCGCCGATCATGACGATGATCCCGATGATGAACGCCCAGGCGAGGCCCGCCTGCCAGGCGGCCACCGGGTCCTTCGTCTGCAGGTAGATCGGCAACATGATCACGAAGACGACGATGAACATGTGCGGAACGCTCGGCCCGTACGGCATGGCCGTGACGTCGCCACGGCCCTCCTTGAGTGCCAGCCGGCGGCCGAGCCAGGCGTAGAAGAAGTTGCCGAGCAGCATCGCGATGCCCAGCGCGGGCAGGATCGCGCCGAACACGTCCCCCTTGGGGATGTTCACCACGAACAGGCACAGCGACGTCAGGACGATGACGTTGACCAGGACGTTGATGCCCAGGCCGAAGAACGCGTTGGTGTCGCCCTTCGTCCAGTAGGGCAGGTTGACCGACCGCTCGGCCGGCGGGCTTCCGATTTTGATCATGACGGGTACGGTCTCCCTGGGATTCAGGACGCGGCGACGGCGGACGAGGCAACGGCGGAGGCGCCCAGAACCGCGAGGGCGTCGAGGAACTGCTCGGAGGAGGCGACCCAGCCGAAGATCCCGCCCTGCGCGGCGATCATCTCCAGGGCGACCCGCTGGAACTCGGGAAAGTAGGAGCCGACGCAGTCGGAGAGAACGAGGCACTCGTAGCCGCGGTCGTTGGCCTCGCGCACGGTCGTGTGCACGCAGACCTCGGTGGTCACCCCGGTGACGACGAGGCTGGTGATCCCACGCGCTTTCAGGACGTCACCGAACTCGGTGGCGTAGAACGCACCCTTGCCGGGCTTGTCGATGACGGGCTCGCCCTCGGCCGGCGCGAGCTCGTCGATGATGTCCTGGCCGTACTCGCCGCGGATCAGGATGCGTCCCTTGGGGCCCCCGTCACCGATCTTCAGAGTGGCGCCGCCCCGGTTGAGCTTGGCCGGCGGGAGGTCGGAGAGGTCCGGCAGGTGCCCCTCCCGGGTGTGGATCACGGTGAGACCGACGGCCCGGGCCGCGGCGAGCACGGCCGCGAGCGGCTCGATCGTGCTCCGCAGCTGGGAGACGTCATTGCCCAGGCTCTCGCCGAAGCCACCCGGCTCCAGGAAGTCGCGCTGCATGTCGATGAGGACGAGCGCGGTCGTCGCCGGGTCGAACGTGTACTCGTAGGGACGCGCACTCACGGTGAGCGGTGCTGTGGGTGTCATGACGTGTCTTTCGCGCGAAGGGATGGGAGATCCCCTCCGGCCGGCCGGCGCGGGGCCCGTGCGAGGGCCGCCAGGAGGATCAGGTCCAGGGGCGAATCCGCTGCCGGGCGGGCGGATCCGCGCCCCGTCGGCGGTCGGGCGTCCGAAGACCATCCCCCGGTGTGCTGCATGCAGGTCAGGGTCGAGCGCGGTCGTTTCAGCTCACGTCCTGTCACGTAACACGGCGATGAACATGTATCCCGACTTGTATCCATCTCCGTATACAGATCTTGGTGACGGGTCGGCCTCCGACTCCTCCCAGGGCTCGGGGTGCCGGCGCGAGGCGGACCCCGAGGCGGGGACAGCCACCGGCCACAAGGCAGACCGGCCGGTCTCAGCCGCCACCGGCCACAAGGCACACCAGCCGGGCCCAGCCGCCACCACCCCCACGCCAGACCGCCCGCCCGCGGCTGACCCGCGACGCCGTCGCAGAACCTCACCCGCCACGCTTCGCCGTCGCCGCGGGTCAGCCAGGCGAGGCGGGGTCCGTTCTCGATGTTTGGCTACTTTGGGAGTTTGAGAAACTACTCTGTGTTCGATCCGATGCCGCAGAGAAGCGTTGGGGCCCTCACCAGTGGTGACGGGCCCCAACGCTGGCTGTTCGATTCTCCGGGCCCGGTGTACCCGGAGCCCGGGACGGGCGCCTGGAGGGTCCGGAGGGCCTGGGCGCGGAACTCGGCGTTCGTCTGCGCGGACCGCGGACCGGCTGACCGGCTGACCGGCGGACGCGCAGATGGGCGGGTCAGGCTTCGGCGAGGGCCTCCACGCGCTCCGGTTCCGGGCGGGCCTGGGCGGCACCAGCCGGGACGACCAGTGACTCCTTGCGCGGCATGAACACCGCCAGCGCGGCGGCCCCGAACATGAGCGCCGCGCACACCAGGAATCCCAGCGAATACCCCGACGTCAGCGCGTCGGCCCGGTCGGCTCCCGCGGCCAGTTCGCTGTCGGTGTGCGTGTCCGCGACGATCGCCAGGACGGCCAGGCCGACGGCGGCGCCGATCTGCCGCGCGGTGTTGAGCAGCCCGGACGCGAGCCCGGCGAGCTGCGGCGGCACCCCCGCGGTGGCGGCTGTCGTCACCGCGACCATGTTGATGCCCATCCCGAATCCCAGCAGGGTGAGCGGTCCGAACACCTCGCTCCAGTACGAGCCGTGCGCGCTCAGCGCACTGAGCCAGCAGACACTCGACGCCACGATCACGGACGCGCCGATGATCAGCGGACGGGGGCCGAACCGGCCGACCGTCCGGGAACTGACCTGCGACCCGACAATGATCATGATCGGCATGGGAACCAGCGCCAGGCCGGCCTCGAGGGGCCCATGCCCCTTCACCTGCTGCAGGTACAGGGTCAGGAAGAAGAACAGTCCGAACATGATCGAGCCCATCACGATGCCGATCGTGTTCGCGTACCGCAGCGCCTTGCGCCGAAAGATGCCCAGTGGCACCAGCGGGTTCTCGGTACGTGACTCGATGATCAGGAACGCCGTGAGGAGCACGGCCGCGGCAACCAGCCAGCCGATGGTCACCGGCGAGCCCCAGCTGCTGGACTCCGTCCGCACGATGCCGTAGACCAGCGCCGTGAGCCCGGCCGTGACGGTCACGGTGCCGGGGATGTCCAGGTCGCGCACTCCGCGAGCCTGACCACGGGACTCGACCAGCGCCGCCCGCGCTCCGACAAGCAGCACCAGCCCGATCGGCACGTTGACGAACAGCACCCACCGCCAGTCGGCGATCTCGGTCAGCACGCCCCCGGCTAGCGCACCCATCGCGCCGCCGCCGGCGGCGGTCGCGCCCCACATGCCGAGCGCCCGGACGCGCTCCCGCGGATCCGGGAACGAGGTCATCAGGATGCTCAGCGTCGCGGGCGCGAGCACCGCACCGCCAAGCCCTTGCACCGCACGAGCGACGATCAGCATGACCTGGTTCTCGGCGAGGCCGCCGGCGAGGCTGGCCGCGGTGAACAGCACCAGCCCGGAGATGAACACCCGGCGCCGCCCGAACAGGTCCGCCGCCCGCCCGCCGAACAGCAGCAGCCCGGCGAAGGCCAGCGTGTAGGCGTTGACCACCCACTGCAGACCAGACGAGCTCAGATCCAGCTCGGTCTGCATGGACGGCAGCGCGACGTTCACGATCGAGACGTCCAGGACGACCATGAACTGGGCGAAGCAGCACACGGCCAGCACCGCCCAGGCCGGCACCCGCCGCCCCCGGCCTGCCGGGGCGGCCGTCTTCTCCCCGGCGACCTGGCCCGGCGCGAGCGCCTCCTTCTCCGCGGCTCCGGCCGGCGCGACCGTACCCTCCGGAGACGCCGTGCCCTCAGCGGACGCCGTGCCCTCCGACGTCACCGCATCCGCCGACGTCACCGCGACCGGCGGGGCGGCCGGGGTCGCCGCCACCGCGGCCACCGCGACCGTGGCAGCGGTCGCCTGCTCAGGAACGACGATCTCGACCGGCTCCGCACCGGCCTCCGGCTCCACCGCGCTCCCATCCGCGACCGCGGCCTGCGCCTCGACGTCGGATCCGGCCTCGGTCCCGGTCCCGACCTTGGTCCCGGTCCCGGTCTTGGTCGCAGCCTCGGCCGCGATCTCGGACTCAGCCTCGACTTCGGGCTTGGCCTCAGGCTCGGGCTCGGCTGGCGGGCTCTGCCCCTCAGCCTTCTCCTCGGCCACGCCCGCGCCAGCGGCCACCGCTTCGGCCGTCACCTCGGCCTTCTCAGCCGCCGGTTCGTCGGTAGCCACCGTCCCGGCCGCCACCTCGGCCTCTTCGGCAGGCGCCTCGCCGGCCCCGGGCACCACGTCAGCCTGTTCGCGGTCAGCCGCTTCGCTGTCAGCGCCTTCGCGCGCCACCCCGGCGCCCGCGGCCGCCGCATCGACAGCCTCGCCGTCAGCACTCTCCCCGTCAGCACTCTCGCCAGCGACGACCTCACCAGCGGCAGCCCCACCGGCAGCAGCCTCAGCCGCGGCGCCGTCGCCGCCGGTAGGTCCGAGGTCGCCAGCGCCCGCGGCGGCATCCGCCGTGGCTTCGGACGTCACCGCCTCGCTCGCCGCGGCCGGCGTCGCCGTGCCGGTCCGCCTGCGCGCCTGCGCCCCGGCACCCCTGGATCCCGCGGATCTCGCTCTCGGCTTGCCCCTGCTCTTCGCCATCGCGCCCTCCCACAGCCGCACCGGTCGTCGATCTGGCGGCCGCGCCGGCCCGCGACCAGGTCCCCGTACACCGTACGGACGTACGACCGACCCTACGTCGTACGCTGTACGGAATCCAAACCGTATCCGGGGAGCAACGTGCGATGAACACCACATCCGTCGACCCGGCCAGGCCCCGCGGAGCGGGTGACCGACCGGCCGCCAGCCGGGCCGGGCTGTCCCGTGAGCGGATAGTGGCCGTGGCCCTGGAGATCGCCGACGCCGAAGGACTCGACGCGGTCTCGATGCGGCGCGTCGCCGCCATGCTCGGCGTCGGCACGATGACCCTCTACACCCACGTCCAGGACAAGGAAGCACTGCTGGAGCTGATGCTCGATGCGCTGACCGCCGAGCACCTCCTCGCCGACACCGGCCCGGACTGGCGCACCGGCCTCACCCGGATCGCCCGCCTCACCCGCCAGAGCCTGCTGCGCCATCCCTGGGCGCTGGCGCTCGGCCTGCGCCCCGCTCTCGGGCCGAACAAGCTGCGGCACATCGAGCAGTCCCTCGCCGTCGCGTCCGGGCTCACCACCGACCCGGCGGCCCAGCGAACGATCGTGCACGCGGTCGACGACCTGGTCGTCGGCTGCGCGATGCGGGAGCTCGCGGCGCGGGCCATCGAGGCCGACGTCCCGCGCCCGTTGTGCGGGCTGCGGCGCCGCATCGACGCCGAGCCCACCCTGCGGGAGCTGCTCCACAGCGGGGAGTTCCCACACCTGGCCCGGATGCTCGCCGGGGACGCCCCCTTCGCCTCGGAACGGTTCGAGCAGGCGCTGACCTGGCTACTCGACGGCATCGAGCGGACGTACCGGCCCGATTCCCCACAGCCTGAAGCCCTCGCCTCCACCCGCGGCTCGCGGGTCGAGGCGGGCGAACCGGGGCGAAGAGCAGCGAAGAACGCGGACCGGTCTTCACGGAAACGGCCCGAGCGGCTACCTTCGACCGGGTGAGCACCGTCGGTCAGCACGCCGCCACCAGGCGGGAGTCCGTATGACCACGGCCGCGTCCGGAATGACGGCGGCCGTGTCCAGGCCGGCCACAGCCCTGCCCAGGCGGGTGCGGCCTCTGCTGGACGGCGACCCGTCCACGATCGGCCCCTACGCCGTCCTCGGCCGGATAGCCCAGGGCCCGGGCGGGCTGGTCTTCCTGAGCCGCGCCGTGGGCGGCGCCCAGGTAGCGCTGCGCGTTCCGGAACCACCTCCCACTGTCAGCGAACGGGACTCGGAGCCACCGCCCACAGCCACCGGGCAGGGCCCGGACGCGGCGCGGCGGCTGCACGCGCACCTGTGTGAACGCTTCGCCGCCGCTGCCAACAGCGCCCGGGCCGCCGCCGGCCCGCACCGCTGCGCGGTCCTGGACTCCGGAGTCGTCGCCCCCGACCCCGATGTCCATCTCCCGGCCAGCGCAAGCGCCGACGGCGGCGCCGAGCCAGCGGCACCGTCGCGGTTCGCGGGGCTGCCCTACCTGGTCACCGAGTTCGTCGACGGACCCACACTGGCCCGGGAGGTCGCCGAACGCGGGCCGCTCTCCCCCACCGAACTGCACGTCCTCGCATCGGCGCTGCTCGACGGACTACGCGCCGCCCGTCGGGCCGGCGGCCCGGCCCGGGACCTGTGCATCCCGACCCCCGACGACATCGTGCTCTCCCTCACCGGCCCACGGCTGGTCAACCTGGGCCTCGGCATGACCGCCCGACCCGGTGGCGACGACGGCCCGCCGGACCCGGCGGTCGCGGCCTGGGCCCGCGTCGTCGCGCTTGCCGGCACCGGCTGCCTTCCCCCGCCTGGCTGGCCGAACAGCGGTGGGATGGACGACCCCGCCACCGTCGCGGTGCTCAACGCCATGCCGCGGGGCCAGGTCCGCACCGTGCTGAGGGACGCCCTCACGAGCCCTCGCCCGGCACCCACGCCGGCCCGCACCGCCGGCGGAAGCAGCGGAAGTGGCACGGGCGCAAGAATCGCCACGGAGCGGGATGCCGCCGGGCTCGCCCGACTGGACAGGTTGCGGGCCAGTCTCGACGACCGACCCGGCATGCCGGTACGCGGACGCCGCCGCGCCGGATCACGATCCCGGTCCCCGGTTCGCCAGGCCCGCGAGGTGGTCGGTGCCGGCGCCGCCGGCGAGATCCGCCGGGCCGGCGGCAGCGGCAGCGAGGGTGTCCGGTCCGGCGACGCGGCGCGCGGGCGCTGGCGGCCGGTCGCGGCCGGGGTGATGACCGCGGTCACGGTGGTCGCGGTGGCGGCTTCCACGGGTCCCTCGTCGGGGCCGACCGCTGTCGTCGCCGGTGCCACCGTGCCGCTGGCGGGTGCCCCGCGGGGCACGCCTGTTCCGACACCCGTCCCGGATCAGCCCGGCGACCCGCGGCGACCCGGAGGGGCTCGGGTCGCACCCGCCCCGCCACCCGCCGAGCCGGCCCCGCCTCCTGAGGAGCCGGGCGCGGCGGAGCAACCCGCGGTCACCGAGCCGGGCACTCCGCTGAGCCAGCCACCGAGCGGCCCGACCGCGTCCGGCGGAACAGGCGGGTCCCCGGCCCGTGCCCGACCCCCGGGGTCGGCCGGCCGGCCGACCCCGGCGCGCCTCGCGGTTGCCGCACCTACCCCGGAGTCGGCGACCACCCCGCATGCCTCGACCCCACCGGCCGCCCCGATGCCCCCGGCCGCCGCCGCGGCCGCCGGACCGGCACCCAACGGCCCCGGCCCAGCACCGGCCTCGCCGACGCCGCCACCGACCAGCGGTCTCACCCCCGTCCAGATCGGCGTGGTCCCGCTGTCCCCGCGCTGACCCGCAGGAATCGCCGCGCCGGCGTGGCCAGGGCGGATGTCTGATGCGGCGACTAGTCCCGGACGGCGCCCGCGAGCCACACGACGTGGACCGGCTTGTGCTGGCTTCGCGCGTACGCGACGACGTCCGCGGTGCCGGCGTAGTCGCGGGCGGGCTGGCCGTCCCAGACGGCGATCAGCTCGTCCACCTCGTCGACCAGGGCCTCGCTGGCTGCCATCAGCGCCGCCAGGTCCACCTCGGGCCCCGGCAGTGTGCGCACGCGCGTGGCGGCGGCGCGCAGGCGGTCGTAGTCCGCTCGGTGCTCCGGCGGCAGGAACTCCCGGTAGTCCCGCGCGGGCAGGACGGCCACAAGCCGGCCCCCGAGGCCGAGCACCAGGTCGGCGAAGACGCTGTCGGCGCCCTCGGCGAGGCAGCTCACACCGACCAGCTCAGCGGCCCGGTGCCGGCCCAGCAGGCGGCGCATCTCGGCGGTCGTGAACGTCTCGACCTCCGGCGGCAGGACGCGGTGCCCGGTGATCCCCACGACGGCCATCTGTGCAGGCGCTCCTCTCACTCCGCT
>NZ_CASGGV010000342.1:0-26090 GCF_949319125.1 Frankia sp. Hr75.2
ATCCTCGCTGACGCCGGCATCACCACGGTCAAGATCCCACCCCGGACTCCGCGCGCGAACGCCTACGCCGAACGGTTCGTCCGCACCGTCCGAACCGAGGTCACCGACCGGATGCTGATCTTCGGCGAGCGGCACCTGCGTACCATCCTGGCCGAGTACGCGACCCACTACAACGGACGGCGACCCCACCGCGGTTGTGGCCTACAACCACCACGGCCCGACCACCCCGTCGCCGACCTGACCAAGGAACGGATCAAGCGCCAGCCTGTCCTCGGCGGCTTGATCAACGAATACGAACGAGCCGCCTAAAACCCCAGGTCACGACCGGTGGCCGAGTTCTGGCACCCCACAGGTTGGGGATGGGCAGCGGTCAGTCCTGGTCGGCGGTGTCGGCGGAGACGGCCCAGAAGCGCAGGAACAGCGCGAGCACTCCGAAAAGGATCAGGTATACGATCAGCCAGCCGAGGTCGCGGTCCTTGTCCACGGCTGAGCTCAGGATGCTGAGGCTGGTGAACGCCATGACGCCTAGCACGGTGAAAAAGCCGATCCGGATGGTCTTCGCGGACCGGGTCTGGAAGCCGTAGAGCAGCAGGAGCCTGCCCCGCTGCACGGGGGGAGGCTCCTCTGCGGCGTCCACCCGCGCGGATGCCTCGTTCAGCCAGCCCCGCGCCACCGTGGTCGCATCCTGCAGGGACTCCGGTGTGGACGGCAGGAGTTGCTGCGCGGTCCACCATTCGGCGGCGAAGGCCACCTGGCGGGTAGCGTCTTCGAAGGCCACACGGCGGCGATCCGCTCGTGATCGACGCAGCCGCCAGTCCTGCAGAAGCAGGCTCAGCACGCCAGCGAGGGCGGTAGCGAGCGGAACCAGGATCGCGACGGAGACAGCTACCACGTTTTCGCTCATTCGACATCCCGCTGTTGGTCAAACTGCCAGGTCAGGATCGCATTCAGACCCTAGAGCACCGTAGCGGGACAAGCTGCCGCAACAATGGCGGTATCGCCTGGTCTCCCCAGGCGGCGATCTCGCCGTGGGGCCTGTGGGGCTCCAGAACCCCGATTTGGGCGGTGACCTGCATATTTGCCTGCCGGACTGGGCCTGTGTCGGGCAGGCTGGACGGTCATGGTGTGGTCCCTGCTCCACGCCCTGACACGCAACACTCTCGGACTGATGCTGCTCCGAGTCCGCGGGGACACCGCGAAGGACGTCGAGCCCCTCGTCCTGCGACACCAGGTGGCGGTGTTACGACGGCAGGTTCACCGGCCGACGCTGGAACCAAAGGATCGAGTGATCCTCGCAGCCCTGTCCCGGCGGCTGCCCCGGGCTCGAGTCGCCCAGTTTGCATCTGCCATCAGGGGGTAATTGTCCACTTGCGGAGTGCTACAGAGAGGGTGGGCGCGACGGCGGTGGCCTGGGACGGCGAGCTTTTTGATCGCCTTGAGATCGGATTGACTCTCACTAGCGTGGCGAGTCGGCGGGTCAGGCGGGTCAACGCTGCTGCCTGCCGGATCCTGGGACGAGCCAGAGCCGACCTGGTGGGCGCGGCCTGGGAGTCGCTCCGCCCGCCCACTGAGGTTGACGGCTGGGCGGATGTGTGCAGGCAGCTGAGTGGCGAGCAGCTGGCCGAGCGGCAGAAGGTTCAATTCGTCCGCCCTGACGGAAACCTCGCGCATGTGGTGATCAGTACCAACATTGTCGACGCCCGGGTCCACGACGACTCGGGCGGATCGTACTGTTTCGGTCAAATTCTGGACATAACTGACGGTGAGACCGCACGTTACCAACTGCAGCTGATTCTTGAGAATAGCCCGGTCTCGATGACCCTTACAGATATGTCGGGCCGGGTGGTGGCGTACGCCGGAGGTCCCATTCCTGCTTTTGTCGAAGATATGAAAGCTGCCGCAAAATCCTCGGTCTTCGAGGTGTTCAGCTACGTACCGCTTGGTCTGGATCTGGTGCGGCGAGCGATGGACGGCGAACCGGGCTCGGGTATGACTTATGCCCACGGGCGTTATCAGGACCTGCACATGAGGCCGATCCGCAACTCCGCCGGCGAGGTTGCCTACGTCGCTTCGATCTCTACCGACGTGACCGAACGCGAGCATGCGCGTTCCGAACAGAGCGCCGTCAGCGAGCTGGCCCGTCAGGCCATACGGACCGTGGAACCAGCCCGATTCTGGAACCACGCGGCCTCGGTGCTGGCCCGCCGGCTGGATGCGGCGGTCACCGTGCACACGATGGAAACCGACCGCGAGCCCGAACTGGCCGCCGCCGTCGGGACGTTGCCCCCGGCCGCGGTCACCGCCAGGGCTGTCGAAGAGACACTGCCTGCTGCCGCACCCGGCCGGGAAACCCTCCGGGACGAAGCGACCTGCGGGCACGCCGGCCGTGTCGGACAGTGGAGGACACTTTCTGTACCCCTCGGCCAGCCCGGCGCGCCGACCGCCGTGCTCACCCTGTACCGGGCGGACCCGGCAGCAGACCCGGCCACCACGGGCGGCCGACGCGACGGACAAGCCAGCCCGGAGCCCTCGACTGCGCCGTTCGCCCCCGGAGAGGTGGAGTTCGTCGACACGGTCGCCAGCGTGCTCGGCTCCGCGGCTGTCCGTTTCGCGATGGAACGTGAAGCTCGGTACCGCGCACTGCACGACGACCTGACCGACCTCCCCAACCGCTCCGCGCTGCTCGACCACCTCAATCACAGCCTCGAACGAAGCCGCGACAACAGATCCGGTGTCGGAGTCGTCTTCGTAGACCTGGACGGATTCAAGGCCGTCAACGACACATTCGGCCACAATGCCGGCGACGACGTGCTGCGCCAGGTCGCCACACGACTGCGGAGCTCGGTGCGGCCCGACGACGTCGTGGCCCGGCTCGCAGGAGACGAGTTCGCCGTCCTCTGCGAACACGTCGGCGGCCTTTCCGAAGTCGAAGTGGTGGCGCACCGTGTCCTCACTGCGCTCGCCGAACCGATCACACTCTCGGGAGACGAGGTCACCGTGACTGCCAGCGTCGGCGTCGCGGTGTCCGGGACCGAGCTCCTCGATCCCGATCGTCTCCTCAACGCCTCCGACATTGCGATGTACGCAGCCAAACGAGCCGGACCCGGCCGCTACGCCGTCCACCAGCCGACCACGCGGACAGACACGGCGACGTTCTCAGCCCGACAAGCCCCCCGCGACGGCCGCGGCACTCCACCCGCCACCGTGTAGCCGTCAGCGCACGGTGAAATCCGCGAGCACCGCGTCGAACTCGTCGGGAGCCTCGAGCATAGGGTAATGTCCGCAGTCGGCGATCTCGACGAGCCGAGCGTCGGCCAGCCGCTTGTTCAACCACCATGCGCCCTGCGCCGAGTGCACCGGGTCCGCGGCACCAACCACCTGGAGAACCGGGACGACGACCTTCGGTAGGTCCGCGACAAGGTCGGTGCGCAGCATAGAGCGGTAGCACGCAACGGCCGCCCATGACGGCATCTGCAGAGAGTATCGGACCAGCCACTCCAACACATCCCCGTCCGGAGAGCCGTTGAATGCGGACGCGATGGTAGCTCGCCGAGCGGCCAACCGGTTGCTCTTTTCTGCGGCGACGAGGGCTCGTTCGGCTGCTTCCGGCTCTCAGCCGAAGGGAAACTCGGCATTGCGGCTGGCCCGCACGGCGTTGGAGCCCACCAGGACGAGCCGTGCTACCCGGCCGGGATCGGCGGCCACAGCCTTACGATAGGGCCAAGCGGGCCAGTGGGCCTTTGGTGGGCTCAGTGGGCGGCGCTGAACTGAGCCTCCTCGGTGGAGCCGCGCAGCGCCACGGTGTCGCTGGTCGGGTTGATCGCGGTGCTGACCAGGTCGAAGTAGCCGGTGCCGACCTCGCGCTGGTGCCGGGTCGCGGTGTAGCCGTCGGCCTCGGCGGCGAACTCGCGCTCCTGCAGGTCGACGTAGGCGGTCATGCCCTCCCGCGCGTACCCGTGGGCGAGCGTGAACATCGAATGGTTCAGCGCGTGGAACCCGGCGAGAGTGATGAACTGGAACTTGTAGCCCATGTAGCCCAGTTCACGCTGGAACTTCGCAATCGTCGAGTCGTCGAGATGCTGGCGCCAGTTGAACGACGGCGAGCAGTTGTAAGCCAGCATCTGATCGGGGTACTTGGCCTTGATCGCCTCGGCGAACCTGCGGGCGATCTCCAGGTCGGGGGTGGAGGTCTCCATCCAGAGCAGGTCGGCATGGGGCGCGTACGCCAAGCCACGGGCGATGCACGGCTCGATGCCCTCCCGCACCCGGAAGAAGCCCTCCGCGGTGCGCTCACCCGTGACGAACGGCTGGTCGCGCTCGTCCACATCACTGGTGATCAGGGCGGCGGCCTGCGCGTCGGTGCGGGCGACGACGATCGACGGGATGTCGGCCACGTCCGCGGCGAGGCGGGCTGCGTTGAGAGTGCGGATGTGCTGACCGGTCGGGATCAGCACCTTGCCACCCAGGTGCCCGCACTTCTTCTCGGACGCGAGCTGGTCCTCCCAGTGCACGCCGGCCGCACCCGCGACAATCATGGCGGTCATCAGCTCGAAGGCGTTGAGCACGCCCCCGAAGCCCGCCTCGGCGTCGGCGACGATCGGAACCAGCCACTCGGCGACCTCGGTCTTCCCCTCGGCCCAGGAGATCTGGTCGGCACGGCGCAGCGCGTTGTTGATCCTCCGCACCACCGCGGGGACCGAGTTCGCCGGGTAGAGGCTCTGGTCCGGGTAGGTCTGGCCGGACAGGTTCGCATCGGCGGCGACCTGCCACCCTGACAGGTAGATGGCCCGTAGCCCCGCCTTCACCTGCTGCACGGCTTGGTTGCCGGTCAGGGCGCCGAGGGCGTGCACGTAGTCCTCACTGTGCAGCAGCTCCCACAGCCGCTGCGCGCCGCGCCGGGCCAGCGTGTGCTCCTCGACCACGGTGCCCTGGAGCCGGATTACCTCCGCGGCTCCGTAGGTGCGCTCGATGCCCGCCCACCGGGAATCGGCGGCCCACCGCCGGGCCAGCTCCTCCGCCTTCGTGCTCTCCGCAGTGGCCGTGTCGGTGGTACCGGTGCTCGTCGTCGTCCGCGCCATGTCAGTCCGCTCCCGTGTCGTCGTCGCCCAAAGGCGAGGATCAGCGTCCATTTGACACTGGCACGGGGATTGACAACCCGTCGAGCGGCCCAACCAGCCAAGTCCTGCAAATCTTCCGGCCCCGGACTGCGAAGTCTGCGAATGGCTCGTTCACAGCACGGCGGCTACTCTCGATGCAAGGAGGGCACCCATGCAGAAAACGTTCGTCGGCACCCGGCTGCGGGAACTGCGCGAGGAGCGCGCCATGAGTCAGGTCGAGTTCGCCCGCCTGCTCGACATCTCGCCCAGCTACCTCAACCAGATCGAACATAATTCCCGACCACTCACGGTCTCTGTGCTGTTACGGATCACCGAGGTGTTCGGGGTTGACGCCGGCTTCTTCGCCGCGCACGACGTCACCAGGCTGATCGCAGAGGTGCAGGAGGTGCTGTCCGACCACACCATCGGCCTGAAGGTGCCAGCGACAGACGCCGTCGCGCTCGCCGAGCGGCTACCGCAGACGGCGCAGGCGCTGATCACCCTGCACTGGCGGTACCGCCAGGCCAACGAGCGCCTCGCCGCGCTGACCGGCAGCCGCGGCCCCGAGCCGTCCGGCACCGCGCCGGTGCCCATGCCGGACGAGGAGGTCCGCGACTTCTTCTATCAGCGGCAGAACTACGTGGCCGAACTCGACGAGGCGGCCGAGCGGCTGGCCACCGAGATCGGGCTGACCCGCGGGCGGCTCCACGACGTGCTCACCGATCGACTCGACCTGCACGGCATCCGGGTCCTCACCCGCGAGCCGCAGCGGGATCCACCGGACGACGATGGCGCCGATGCCGATGCCGACATCAACGAGCTGTACCGATACGACCCGTCGATCCGTCTCCTCACGCTGTCGGGCCATCTCAATCCGGGGCAGCGCGCCTTCCGGATGGCCATCCAGCTCGCCTTCGCCGAGTTCGGCGGCCTGATCACAAAGGTGACCGACGGCGGCATGCTCAGCGGGCCGACGGCGCGTACCCTGACCCGCCTCGGGTTGGCGAACTACTTCGCCGCGGCGCTGATCCTGCCCTACGGAGTCTTCCATGCCACCGCCGAACGCTTCCGCTACGACGTCGAACGGCTTGCCGAGTACTTCGGCATGGGCTTCGAGACGATCTGCCACCGGTTGAGCACGCTGCAGCGCCCGCGGGCCCGCGGCGTTCCGTTCTCCTTCATTCGCGTCGATCGCGCCGGCAACATGTCGAAGCGGCAGTCCGCCACCGGATTCCACTTCTCCCGAGCCGGCGGCACCTGCCCGCTGTGGAATGTCTACGAAGCACTTGCCGCACCCGGCAAAATCCACACCCAGATAGCCACGATGCCCGACGGGCGCAGCTACTTTTGGATCGCGAGAACGGTCAGTCAGCACTATGGGCGTTTCGGCGTGCCAGGCAAGACTTTCGCGATCGGGCTCGGCTGCGAACTCCGCCACGCCAGCCGGCTGATCTATTCGACCGGGCTCGACCTGGCCGACCCGGCCGCTGCCGTGCCGATCGGGATCGGGTGCAAGGTCTGCGAACGGGTCGGTTGTGCGCAGCGAGCCTTCCCCCAGATCGGCCGGGCACTCGCCCTGGACGAGAATCGTGGCACCTTCGCGCCCTACCCTACGGAGGACGGTTCCTGACCTCGCCCACCACCGAGCGCGGCGGCGTGCGCGGCCTCGATCCCGGCCGCCGACTGGTCGCGCAGCGCAGCCATGGCCGGACGCGGAACGCCAGGGCGAGATCCGCCGTGATCACGGTGACGTCCATGCCCAGCGACTGGCCGAGCGCCTGCCGTAGGGGCGGGATGGTATAAGCCGCGCCCGCGGTGGGGTGAGAGTGCCTGGCCCGTACTGCGCGCCGCGGGCGCTGATGACGACGACGGCCAACCGGCGAGCGGCTGGTCCCCCAGTGTCGAAGGGCGCGGTCACCCTGAGGACGTGGATCTGGTCGATCCACGCCCTTAGGGTCGAGGGCAGGGACCAATTGTACATCGGCGCCCCCACCAGCAGAACGTCCGCGGCCAACAGCTCGGCGATCAGCTCGTCCTGCACCGCTACGGCCGCCGGATCGGGCTCCACCTCAAACGTCTCCACATCGGCGCAAAGACCGCGCGCAGGCTCGTGGTGCAGCTATTCTCAGGTGATGGTGGGCCGGCGATCCGCGCACAGCTTCAGGATGCCTCCGGTGTGGATATAACCGCCACAGGCGACCGCCTCGCCATCGCCGATGGCGGAAACCACCGGGTGCGCGTCGTGACACCCGACCGGCGGATCTCGACCATCGTGGGGAGCGGGGACCCGAAGTTCTCCGGCGACGGCGCGCCCGCGGCGATGTCCGGCCTGTCCGCCCCCACGGCGATCGCCTTCGACCCTGCCGGCAATCTCTACGTCACCGACTTCGTCGGCAGCCGCATCCGGCGGGTGGCGACCGACGGCACGATCGGCACCGTGGCGGGAACCGGAAAGGCCGGATTCTCCGGTGACGGCGGCCCGGCTACCCAGGCGACCCTCTCCGCACCGTGCGGAATCGCGTCCGACGCCGCCGGCAACCTCTACATCGCCGACTACGGCAACCACCGGATCCGCCGGATCAGTACCATTGGGACGATCACCACCGTGGCTGCCTGACGCCGCAGCGGGGACGACGTCGTCCGACTCCCGCCACGTGATCGACCACTCGAACTGCAGCGCGGCCTGCTACCGGTGGGTGGCATCCTCCACGGCTGTCTCAAGACCGCACTCCCTACGACAAGACGACCACTTGGCCGTCCGCCGAACAGATCGCGGCTTGACATGTCAGGGAGGTCTTTCAACGTTTGAAGACCTTGGAAGGCCTCCACCGACCCGGAGTTATACGGCGCGTCCGCCGCCCCTCGGCTCAGCCTCGCTGGTCGAAGCGGCGGCCCAGGTACTCCGAGGTGATCCGGATGCGCTGGATCGCCGGGGTGCCGCCGGCCAACGCCCAACCGTGGGCATCGCGGTGCAGCCGCTCGACCTCGTACTCCGACGCGTACCCGTAGCCGCCGTGCAGTTGGATCGCGAGGTCGGAGACCTTCTTGGCCATCTCGTTCGCGAAACACTTCGCCACGGACGCCTCAAGCGGCGTCGGGAAACCGGTCCCTGCATTGGCCGCGGCGCGATAGATCAGCAGCCGGGCCGCTTCGACCTGCACTACCATGTCCGCGAGCCCGGACTGGACCGTCTGGAACTCCACGATCTCCTTGCCGAACTGGCTGCGTTCCTGCACATAACGCGCGGTGCGGTCGAGCGCGGTCTGGCCCACCGCGAGCGACATCGTCGAGTTACCGAGCCGCTCGATCGAGAACGCGGTGAACAGCTTCCGGAAACCACCTGCGGGCACGATGACGTCCTCGACCGGCACCCGGACGTCATCGAGTACGATGTCGGCGGACCCGATGCCACGGAAGCCCATCAACTCCTCCTGTGGGCCGAAGCTCAGCCCAGGGGCGTCCTTGTCCACGAGCACGGCACCTATCCCACCGGCGCCCTTCTTCTCCCCGAACCGCACATAGACCAGGTACTTCTCGGAGAACCCCGCTCCGGAGCACCACCGCTTGGTGCCGTTAAGCACCACCTCGTCACCCACGATCCGGGCCGTGGTCGCCGCATCCGTCGCTGCGGAGCCCGCGTTCGCCTCAGAGATCGACACCGCGATCGTCGTCTCCCCCGACGCCACGGCAGGCAGATACCTCTTCTTCTGCGCGTCGCTACCGAACAACTCCAACACCCGAGCCGGCCCGGTCGACGCCTCGAAGATCGGCCAGGCCGCGATCGGACTGGCTTTCGCGATCTCCTCCAGCACGATCAACGCGTCGACCAACGGACGCCCCCCACCCCCGTACTCCTCAGGCAAGGTCAAAGCCAGCAGGCCCAACTCTCCGAGGAACCGCCGATCCTCATGCGGCAAGTGGGTCCTGTCCCGGTCCCACTGCTGCTGGCGCGGGGCGAACCGCTCGGCCGCCACCTTCGCCGCCAGATCACGCAGGTCGCGCTGCTCATCGGTCAGGCCGAACGCAGTCTCATCCATCCACACCACTCCTTTAGATTCATTCGGGAATCGCCCTGACCCGACGCTGGTCACTCAACCGCAGGCATTCGCCGCAGCGTGCTCATCATCGGAACTCCTCAGCTTCGGAGCTGACTGGGTCGTGGCGCATGCCGGCTTCGCAGCTCACGAGCCTGGCGATCAGGTCCGGCTCGACGCGCACTCGCTGGTCATTCGAAGCAGGCATCGAAGCAGGCGGACAGTGGGAGGCGGATCCTTCTGCAGGACGTCCGCTATGTGCAGACGACCCGCCGCGGCCGCGGCAAAGAGATTGTTCACCACGATCTGGAGGTCGTCGGCCTCGATCTCGTAAATTGCGACGAAAGGACCGTGGTCATCGACCGGACTCAGCCCCCGGGCCGCAGCGAAACCTTCCAGCGCCACCACTTCGGGTAGGTGGACCTCGTCGTACCAGGCGTGATATTCTGCCTCGCACTCTGACGAAATGGGTCTTGTCTCGTAACAGATCCCATTTGCCACTTCGATTGCATCCTTCCGCAATTGTTACTGAAGTCGGCATGCCGGGCATGTCCGTGGCGGACGGCACGTCTGAACCGGAATCGGTGGGCATGGACGCGTTGCAGCCGGGCCGCCCGCCTCACCCATGGGCAGATCACCGAGGCGTTGATCGCCGACCGGCTGACGTCCCTGTCCCCGCTGGTCCGGATCCGCAGCCCGACCCCCGAAGCGTCGATCCCGCGCCGGCCAGGGCCAGGGTGGTCACCAGCTTCCTCTTCGCCGCCATGATTCCCTTGAATGATGGGTACCGCGACTCGTTGATCTTCTCGTTCACCGACACCACCGCCGGCAGCTCTGTGGTCAGGATCGTGACCCCCTCATCGGTCTCCCGACGCACCGTCACTGTCGACCCGGACGGCTGGCCTATGCGATCAATCTCGTTGGTGCGTGCGGAATTGTCCTGCTTCCCCGTCGTGGTGGTACTGGTGGCCGCCCAGCGCCTCGTGCGGAGGGAAAGCGAGATGTTGCGCGCGCACGGCGTCAAGAGCAGGACTGCAGGACCGGCGCGAGCTCTCGCCACTGGTCGAGCGGGACCATCGTCGTGTGCGGCGGAAGGACCTGCACGCTGACGTGATCAGCGCCCGCGTCGAGGTGGGCCTGGACCCGGGACCTCACCGCGTCCACGTCACCCCAGGCGATGACGGCGTCGATCACGCGGTCGGTGCCGCCGTCTTCGAAGTCGGTGTCGACGAACCCATGTTTCTTCAGGTCGTTGCGATAGCTCGGAAAGCCGAGATAGAGCTGGGCGTACTTGCGGGCGATCGCACGGGCCCGATCAGGATCGGTCTCGAGGACGACCGCCTGTTCGGGGCACAGCAGCCGCTCCGGTCCCAGCGCGGCCCGGGCAGCAGCCGTGTGCTCCGGGACCACGAAATAGGGATGAGCTCCCGCACTTCGCCGACCTGCCAACTCGAGCATCTTCGGCCCGACAGCCGCAAGGACACGGGGAGGTGTGTTGGTGGGAGCAGGGGACTGGTAGCGGACCTCGTCCATCGCGTCCAGGTACGAGGCCATCCGTTTCAGAGGACTGCTGTAGACATGTCCCCGCATGCCTTCGACGATGACCGCCTGACTGACGCCCATACCCAGCAGGAAACGGCCGTCGAACGCCTCCGCGAGGGTGAGCTGGCCTGCCACCATTGCCGCCGCGTCACGAGCCCAGATGTTGGCGACTCCCGTTGCCACGACCATTCGGCGGGTGGCGCTCAGCAGGAGCGAGGCATTCACGAAGACCTCACGACGCAGGCCTTCGGAGATCCACAGCGAGGGGTAGCCCAGATCCTCCAGTTCCTGGACCACGTCACGGGCCATCGAAGTCGGCACCATGTCGAGCGCCTGGCTCCACAGACCTACCCGACCCAATGCGCGGACCGGATCGTCGCCGACGTCGTTCTGCCCCGGTGTGCTGGGTGCGGGCACTACCATCTCCTTCTGCGCCACAAGGTCCTGCCTGACCATGGCTCTTTTGTGAGCGGCAATCGTCCCTGGCGGGTCAGCCCATCAGATGCTTCGCCCCGTCGAGGATGTCTGCGACCGTCGGCAGGAAGCCGAGTCCCGACGGGGCGTACGGAGCCGGCGTGTAGGCTGCCCCCAACCGCTTGACCGGTGTGAGAAGCTCCTCGAACAGCTCCTCGTTGATCCTGGCTGCGATCTCTGCGCCGGGTCCGCAGAACGTCGTGGCGTCGTGCAGCACGATCGCCCTGCGAGTCCGGCCCACCGATTGGAGAACAGTGTCCCAGTCGAGCGGCACGAGGGTGCGCAGGTCGATGACCTCGAGCGAGATGCCGGCCGCCGCTGCCTGCTCCGCGGCCTCGAGTGCCGTGTGGACGGCTGCCCCATAGGTGATCACCGAGACATCGCTGCCGGCGCGCTTGACCGCCGCTTCACCGAGAGGGATGCGGAACTCCCCGACCGGGACGTCGTCCTTCTGGCTGAAGACCATGGCGAAGTTCTCGACGAACAGGCACGGATCGTCGTCTGCGATGCACGACGCCAGGAGGCCCTTGGCCTCAGTCGCGGTCGACGGCATGACGACCTTGATGCCCGGGGTGTGCATGAACCACGCCTCGAGCGACTGGGCGTGCTGTGCCCCGAAGCGCTGCATGCCGATACACGTCCGGATGGTCAGCGGAACGGGAGAGGCGCCGCCGGACATGTAGCGGAGCTTGGCCGCGTGGTTGACAATCTGGTCCAGGCACACGGCGGTGAAGTCCATGTACATGACCTCGGCGATCGGCCGGTAGCCACCGAGTGCCGCCCCGATCGCGGCCCCGACGATGGCCTGTTCCGCGATCGGGGTCGCCCGGACCCGGTCGGTTCCATACTTCGTGGAGAGGCCCTTCGTGACCTTCAGGACGCCACCGGCGGGGTCGGCCACGTCCTCCCCGATGATGATCACCTTGTCGTCGAGCTCCATGGCGTGGTCCAGCGCGGAGTTGAGCGCGACGGCCATGGTCATCCGGGTGACCTGTTGGTCGGCTATGGTCGTCACAGTCCCCGCACCACCCTCTCGTCAGCAAAGACATCGGTGAACCGCTCGGACGGCGGCGGGAAAGGCGCTTCGAGGGCCTTGCTGAACGCGGCGTCGACGTCGGCAGCGATCTGGCTGTCGATCGCCTCGAGCTCGGCGTTCTGAGCAGCGTTCTCCTCGATCAGCCTCCGCCGGAAGGTCGGGACGGGATCTCGCTCCATCGCGCGGGCCAGGGCCTCCTTCGGGACGTAGGAGTAGTCGGAGACGCCCGAATGGCCGGTGAGGCGGTAGGTGACCACCTCGAGGAAAGTGGGGCCGTCACCCTGGCGAGCCCGCTCCACGGCGGCGCGCACCTCGACGGCGGTGGCGACGGGATCGAAGCCGTCGGCCCGCACCGAGGCCATGGAATAGGCGGCCGCGCGGCCTGCCAGATCAGTGGACGCCGCGTATTCGGCGATCGGGGTGTGCTCGCCCCACTGGTTGTTCTGGCACACGAATATCACCGGGAGCTTCCACAGGCTCGCCATGTTCATGGATTCGTGGAACGCGCCGATGGATGTCGCACCGTCCCCGAAGGTGGTGACGACGACGCGGTCGCTACGGTCGAGCTGCGCCGCGACGCCCAGTCCGACCGCGATGGGGATGCCGGACCCGACGATGCCGGTGCTCGTGACGAAGCCGACGGACTGGTCCTGCAGGTGCATCGCCCCGCCCTTGCCCTTGGACGCTCCGGTCAGTCGCCCGTAGATCTCGGCGACGAGGGCGTCCAGCGACGAGCCCTTGGCGAGGGCGTCGCCGAGGTTCCGGTAGGTGGAGACCAGCTGGTCGACCGGCCGCAGGTTCAGGCCGATCGCCGCGCACGAACCTTCGAGACCCCGCACGGGGTACGTGGCCGCGTTCAGGCGGCCCGCCCGGACCTCCTGGTTGATGCGCTGATCCACCGCTGCGATGAGCCGCATCGACCGGTACAGCCGAAGCATGTCGGCTGGTGAAAGTGAACTCTGCGCAAAGCCGGTCTCGGATAACGTGTTGGTCACCATCTGCTCCCATGGATGCTGGAGCGCTACGCCCTGACGACGGGCTCGTGCAACTCCAGGGTTGTCGCGTCGCAGTCGATCGCTCAGCAGCCGGCTGCGCCTAGTTGCCTGCCCGGACACCGCTCACGCGCCCGAGCGGACGCGACCATGACCCGACGCTCTTCTTGTCGTATCTTCTGCATACACTTTAGCATGCGATGCTCGGATAGAGATAGAGGAAGACGTGCCCCGTGGATGATCCATGGGCGCCTTGGTTACCGGCGGACGCCTTCTCCGGACATCTGGTGCTATCCGGCGCTGCCCGGCGCTATCCGGTGCCGGTCACGTTTAGTGAGGTGCTCACGACCATGGCCAGCAACGATGTGACGTCACTGCTCACCCGCGCGCGAGCCGCCGACATCCGTGCGCTCGGCCGACTGATCACTCTGGTGGAGAACGAGCCGTCGATCGTCCAGGACATCGACGAGCTGATCCTCCCGTTGGTTGGACGGGCCCATGTCGTCGGGGTCACCGGGTCGCCCGGAGCCGGCAAGTCAACGACGGTCGGTGCCCTGACTGCGGTGCTGCGGGAGCGGGGCCGGACCGTGGCCGTGCTGGCGATCGACCCGAGCTCCACCACCATGAGCGGCGCCCTTCTCGGTGACCGGGTGCGGATGCACCAGCACGACCTGGACCCGGGTGTCTTCATCCGGTCGATGGCGAGCCGTGGGAGCCTCGGCGGCTTGTCCGCCGGGGCCCCCACCGCCGTCCGTATCCTCGACGCGGCCGGCTTCGACGTCGTCATCCTCGAGACCGTCGGGGTGGGGCAGTCCGAGGTCGACGTCGCCGCCGTCGCCGACACCACAGTGGTGGTACTGGTCCCGGGCATGGGCGACCAGATCCAGGCGGACAAGGCGGGCATCATCGAAAGCGGCGACGTCTTCGTGGTCAACAAGGCGGATCGCGGCGGAGCCGAGACCATGCGCTCGCAGATCAGGCTCGGGGTGTCCGGCAGTGGGCACTTCGCCGCGTCATGGACCCCTCCCATCGAGCTGACGACTGCGACGACGGGAGCAGGCGTCGACGCGGTGGTCGACGCGCTGGACCGCCACTGGTCCCACCTCGTCTCCTCGGGTGAGCTGGATGGGCGGCGTGCGGCACGCAGCCGGCGCGAGATCGAGACGCTGACCCTCCAGCTGCTCCGTACCCGGCTCACGGGGGGCGACGGCCGGGCCCATCTCGACTCCCTCGTCGCCGCTGTCGCGGGCGGCCGGCGGGACCCACTCTCGGCGGCCCGCGAGCTGGCAGAGCTGCTGGGGTGGGAAGCCCCGTAGTCTCCGCGCCGGGATACCCCCGGAGGCGGGCGACCGCGTTTACGCGAGTGGCACGGTCAGCGGCCCGAGTACTTCGGACTGCGCTTCTCGGTGAAGGCGGCGATGCCTTCCAGCAGGTCCTGCGAGCACATGGTCTCCGCCTCGTAGGCGAAGGAGAGCTCGAGGACCTCCTCTGCACGCAGGCGCATCACGTGGTTGAGGGACCGCTTGGTCCCCTGCACCGCGAGCGGCGGCAGCGCGGCTATGCGATCGGCCAGGGCCCGGGCCGTCGGCAGGACCTCCTCGGGGGTCTCCACCAGGTCCGACACCACGCCCAGGGCCGCCGCGTCCTCGGCGAGCAGGGGGTCACCGGTAAGCAGGTGCCGCTTCGCCTTCACCATGCCCATGGCTGCCGGCCACATGACGGCGCCGCCGTCCCCCGCGACGAGGCCGATCGCGACGTGCGAGTCGACGATCCGCACCCCCCGCGCCGCAACGACCGCGTCACAGGCCAGGACGAGCGTCGACCCCAGGCCGACCGCGTGACCGTGGACGGCCGCGACGACCGGTACCGGCGTGCTGAACAGCGTGTCGATCAAGTGCCGACCGGCGTCGGTCCCGCGGTGGATAGCCGCCAAGTCGCCGTGCTTCGTCTTGATCATATCCATGTCGCCGCCGGCGGAGAAGACCCGGCCCTCCGCACCCAGGACGACGCACCGCGTGGCGCCGTCCACGGAGACCTTACGGAGGGCGGCGATCAGCGCGTCCCGGAGCGCGTCGTCAACGCGGTTCAGCAGGTCGGGACGGGCGAGCATGATGTCGGTCCGCCCGTTGTCGTGCGTGACGATGCTGATCGAGGCCATGATCATCAGGCTCCTCGCTAAAGTAGGTATGCATGCCATACTGCATGCCAATGTGGTTTACAGACAAGGGCGTACACGGAAAGCACATGGGCGACCTGCGACCGCGCCTACGGGTTCGACCGACAACGACGACGGGATGGTCATGGCGACTCTAGGAATCATCGGAAGCGGCAACATCGGCTCGGCGGTGGCGCGGCTGGCGATCGGCTGCGGGGAGACGGTGGTCGTGGCCAACTCACGCGGACCGGAGACTCTGGGCGAGCTCGTCGCAGACCTGGGCCCGTCCGCCTCGGCCGGCACGGCTGACCAGGCCGCCGCAGCCGCGCTGGTCGTCCTCTCCGTGCCGTTGCTCGCGATCCAGTCCTTGCCGAGTGGGCTACTGAAGGACAAGATCGTCCTGGACACGACCAACTACTACCCGTCGCGCGACGGTCGGGTCGCCGAACTCGACTCCGAGGAGCGGACGACGAGCCAGCTGGTGCTCGACTGGCTGGGCGAGGCCCGTCTCGTCAAGGCGTTCAACAACATCCTGGCGCACCACATCCCCCAGTTGGCGCGCCCTGCAGGAGCGGCAGACCGGACGGCTCTGCCGGTCGCATCCGACGACGACCACGCGAAGGCCGTTGCGGTCGAGCTCATCGAACGGCTCGGGTTCGACGCCATCGACGCGGGTTCGCTGTCCGAGAGCTGGCAATTCGAGCCCGAGGCGAAGGCGTACACCCGAACGTACCTCGCCGATCCGGAGACTCCCGTCGAGCGCATTCTCGAGGCGCCGGGGACCCCCGTCTCGGCGGACCGGCTCCGCTCCGCCCTGGCATCGGCCACGCGGGTGCGGGTGGCCGACCGGGTCTTCTGAACCGTTCTCGCCCAGTCGGCTCGCCCGGGGTCGTCCGTGACAACTCGGGCGGGCCGCTCCGGCGCCCAGCACTGGCCCGGTCCCGGCGAGAGCACCCACACCCCTCACAGGGAGGGCTACCGAAGCCGTCTTGCTCGATGCCCGCCCTGTCTATATCGCACCGGGCAGCCTCGGAGCCAGTCTAGACGTACAAGGCAAGAGTGCATACATTCCTGCCCACTCAGTGGGCGACGGCGCCCGCTATCAGCGAGACGAGGTGCCGGAGTGAACGGCTCCGAACTGACCCGCACTGTGTCGGCCCCCCGACGGGCCGTGTCGTCGCGACGATTAACAACCGATCGCCGTCCGATCGGGCACGTTCGATGGTGAGTGCCGCGGCGCCAGGGACGTACGCGCCGTCCGCCGGGACGGTTCTCGAGGCAAGGGACCTGACTGCTGGCTACGGGGCGCTCGCCGCGGTACGGGGCGTCGACATCCGTGTCCGGGCCGGTGAGATCGTGGCGCTCCTAGGCCCCAACGGAGCGGGCAAGACGACGACTCTGGCGGCACTGGCCGGCGCGCTGCCGGTGCTCGGTGGTGAGGTACACCTATTGGGCAAGCTGGCGACGGGACCGCTCCACGCCCGCGTCCGCGGCGGTCTCGGGTACCTGCCTTCCGCTCGCACGATCATCAATCGACTCACGGTCGCGGAGAACCTCACGCTCGGCCGTGGCCGGCTCGACGACGCGGTCGACCGTTTCCCGGCGTTGGAAGCACTTCTGCGCCGGCCCGCCGGGCTGCTATCCGGGGGCGAGCAGCAGATGCTCATGCTGGCCCGGTGCCTTGCGGCCCGGCCGCGCGTGGTGCTCGTCGACGAGCTGTCCCAGGGCCTGGCGCCGGTCGTCGTCCAGGACCTGCTGGCCTCGCTACGGCGAGAGGCGGTGGCGACCGGCGTCGCAGTCCTGCTCGTCGAGCAGCAGGTCCGGCGCGCCCTCTCCGTCGCCGACCGGTGGTACCTCCTGCGCCAGGGAGCCGTCGTCGACAGCGGCGACGCGGACGAAGCCTCCGCGCGGCGCCTGGTCATCACCTATCTCTGAACCCGCCCCCCGCCCCCCGCCCCCCGCGACAAGGATGACGCCCCATGAAGATCGGACTCCGAACCAAGGCCGGCACCGCCTTGGTCCTTGCTAGCTTACTCGCCGCATGTGCCACCGGCAGCCCGACGGAACAGGCGAGCTCGCCCAGACCGTCCGGGCCCACCCCCACCGGCAAGCCCGTGAAGATCATGATTGTCGGGGCGAAAAACCATCCAGTCGTCACCCAGGAACACATGTTCGCCGCGGCGCAGGCGCGCGTGGACTACGTCAACGACAGCGGCGGTCTCGGTGGGCGCCCGCTCCAGCTCATCGTGTGCGACGCCAACCTCGACCCCAACCTGGAAGCCGGTTGCCTCGATCAGGCAGTCCGCGAGAACGTCACCGCGATCGTGGGGTCGATGCTCCTGTTCACCCGGGACTACAGCAAGCTGGAGGCTGCAGGCATCCCCCTGGTCGCGACGCAGAGTCTGAGCCCGGGTGAGATCACCTACCCGCATGCCTACCTGCTCGGCAACAACATGGGCTGGTTCAAGGGCCTCGGCCGGCTGGTTGCGAACGAGGGGAACGACACGGTCGCGGTCACCTACACCGACACGACCACCGGCGCCTTCGCCAACAGCCTGATCCGCGGTGTCCTCGACCCCGCGGGGGTCAACGTGGTCACGTCGTTGGCGCATGCACCTTCGAGCAGTGACCGATCAGCGGAGGCTGCGAGCCTCGTTCAGGCCCGTCCCAGCGCCGTGGTGTTAGCGGGCACCGCCGAGGCCGTCGTCCCGCTGATCCAGGCGGTGCGGCAGACGGGATACACCGGCCGGATCTACAGCTACTCGGCCGCCCTGCCGCCGAGCGGTGTCGAGGCCCTGCGGGATGCGGGCGAGGGTGTCCGGGTCGTCGGCCGCGGCCGCTTCCTCTCCGACACCGGTCCTGAGATGCGCCAGTACAAGGACGACGTCCTCAACTACGCGCCCCCCGGCACCGTCATGGACGAGCGCGGAACCATCGGATGGTCGTCGGTGGAGCTGTTCGCGAAGGTGATGGCGAAATCCGGCGGCTCGTTCACCGGCAAGGACGTCATCTCGACGTTCGACCGCCTCACAACCCCGGTCGAAGCCGGGACGTTCGGCCCGTTCGTCGGCACCGGGACGAGCTGCGACACCGAGTATCCGTCAATCCACAACACCCTGTACATAGTCGGCACGATCAAAGGGGGCCAGATCGTCGCGGACACCGGAAGGTTCGAGAGCTACTGCTGACGTACGGCGAGTCCGGTCCACTCTGCTGAAGGAGCACAAGCGACGATGGAGATCCTTCGTTTTGCCCTGCTGGGGCTCGGGATCGGAGCGCTGTACACCGTCTGCACGCAGGGGCTCGTCCTGATCTATCGCGCATCCGGCGTGGTGAACTTCGCGCAGGGCGCCTTCGTGATGACGGGTGCGTACGTCTACTACGAGCTCGGTACGGTGCGCGAAGTGGCGATGCCGATCGTACTTCTCGTAGTCATCGCGGTCGGTGGCGTTCTCGGTCTGCTGATGCATCGCCTGCTGATGGCCCCGCTGCGTCATGCGTCTCCCCTCGTGCGAGCGGTAGCGACGCTGGGCGTGCTCGCCCTTCTGCAGAGCGTCGCCGTACTCCGCTACACGCACAGCCTCGTCTCCGCGGACGCGATCCTGCCCAATGGTCCGGTCGATCTGGGCGGAGTCGTCGTGACGGAGGATCGCATGATCCTCTTCGGGTTCGGACTCGTTATCACCGCGGTGCTGTGGGTCGTATACCGCTTCAGCCGCTTCGGTCGTATCACGACGGCGGTCGCCGAGAACGAGCTGGCCGCTTCGGCGACGGGGCACTCCCCCGACGTCGTGGCCACGGTGAACTGGGCAGTGGGATCGGCCCTCGCCACCCTCACCGGCGCCCTGGTCGCGCAGATCACCGTCCTCGAACCGAGCCAGCTCGCGGCGCTGATCCTGCCGGCCCTGGCCGCGGCCCTCCTCGGGGGGTTCTCCTCGTTCCCGATGGCACTGGTAGCCGCGCTTGGGATCGGCGTGGTGCAGTCCATGCTGACGTTCCTGGTCGCCCAGAACGGATGGTGGACCGGGTGGCCGCAGGCGCTCCCGTTCATCGTGGTGATCATCTACCTCGTGCTACGCGGTCGAGGGGTCCCGCTGCGGAGCCACGTGTTCGACCGCCTGCCGGCCGTGGGCACGGGGCATATCGCGCTGGTGCCGTTGGTCATGACGTCCGTCGTGGTGACGGGCGTGATCCTGGTGCTATCCGACGAATGGGTCACGGCAATGTCGGTGACGCTGGCCAACGCCGTGGTCGGGCTCTCCGTCCTGCTGGTCACCGGATACGCCGGCCAGCTGTCGCTGGCGCAGTACATCATCGGTGCGATAGGCGCCTTCATCAGTGTGAAGCTGATGAACGCCTTCGGGCTTCCGTTCGAGCTGTCGTTCCTGGGTGGCATCGCAGGCGCGATGATCATCGGCGTGGTACTGGGCGCACCCGCGCTCCGTACCCGCGGTGTCAACCTGGCGGTGACCACATTGGGCATCGCCATCGCCCTGTACGCCCTGTTCCTGGCCAACACCCAGCTCGCCGGCAGCACCGACGGCGTACCCGTGACGTCGCCCACCCTGTTCGGGCTCGATCTCGACCCGGGCGAGCATCCGCGCCGTTACGCGATCGCGGTACTGGTGGTGCTCCTGGTGACCGTCGTCGCCCTCGCCAACCTCCGACGGGGCCGGGCGGGACGGCGTCTGCTGGCCGTGCGGTCGAACGAGAGGGCGGCACTCGCTCTGGGGATTGATGTGTACGTCGCGAAGCTGTACGCCTTCATGGTCGCCGCGGGGATCGCCGCGGTCGGGGTCGGCCTGGTCGCGTTCCTCAATGAGCGAGTGGTGTTCGCCCGGTTCGATGTCTTCACGTCGATCAGTGCGACCACAGCGACGGTCGTGGGCGGCATCGGCATGCTCCTAGGACCGATCGTCGGGGCGACCCTGCTGTCGAACAGCATCGGCTCGCAGTTCATCACCCAGTGGGGAGCGGCCGACGTGTACCTGCCGTTAGTCGGAGCCGTAGCCGTTCTCGTCGTCCTGGTCACGGGTGCCGACGGGCTCGTCGAGCACAACCGGCAGATGCTGGCGAAGCTGCGGTACCGGCGACACCCCACCCCCTCGGCCGACGACGCGAGGCCGGAGCCGGACACCGCCGAGGAGCCGCAGCGCGCCGTAGTCGTCGCGGAACCGGTCCCCCCCAGAGCCCTCGAGGTCAAAGATCTGACTGTGCGGTTCGGCGGTGTGGTCGCCGTCGACGGCATCGATCTCACGGTCCAGCCAGGAACGGTGCACGGACTCATCGGACCGAACGGTGCCGGCAAGACCACCGTCATCGACGCGGTCACCGGTTTCGTTGCCGCGGAGGGCGTCGTGGTGCTCGGCGGTGAAGACATCAGGCGGGTGAGTTCCGGCCGCCGGGCGCGCAGGGGTCTCGCCCGGTCCTTCCAGAGCGGCGAGCTCTTCGAGGACCTGACGGTGCGGGAGAACCTCGCCGTCGGATGCGATGATGGGGCCCTGCGCCGCTACCTGACCGATCTGGTGCGCCCGGGGCGGGTGGCGCTCAGTCCGGCGGCGGTCCTCGCTGCGCGCGAGTTCGAGCTCGAAACGCTCTACGACAAGCGCCCAGACTCGCTGTCCTTCGGGCACCGAAGGCTGGTCTCGATCGCACGCGCGGTCGCCTCGGCGCCCTCGGTCCTGCTCCTCGACGAACCCGCAGCAGGACTGGACGAACAGGGGGCCAGGGAGCTCGCACACCTGATCAGAAGGCTAGCCGAGGGATGGGGTATCGGCGTCCTGCTCGTCGAGCACAACCTGGACATGGTCCTGTCCGTCTGCGACGAGATCACGGTGATGGCCGAGGGCCGGTGCCTCGTTACCGCCGCGCCACCCGCAGTCGTCCGCACCCATCCCGACGTGCTGTCGGCGTACGTCGGCGAATCTCGAGGCTCCGACACCGAACCACATCCGGGTGAGGAGGAGCAGACCCTGATGAGCTAAGTCGCCGCTCCGGGCGGGGCCCGTGGGCCCCGCCCGAGGGAGCATCGTCGAGTTCACAGTCCGTAGGCCGCCCGCCAGCTCGAAGCGAGTTGTACACTCTCCGACGAACCACAGTGGCGACACTGATGCATGCCAATCCTGCGATCGGGAGTTCGACTGTGGCAACGAGCATGCGGTCCGACGTCGATCCTCTTATCGACTCACTCTACGAGCTCATCCGCACGGGAGAGCTGTCACCCGGTCAGCGGGTCGACCAACGCGAAGTATCCGAGCGTCTCAACGTCAGCCGCACTCCGCTGCGGGAAGCGTTGCGAGCGATGGCGTCCGACGGGGTCCTCGTCCGCACCCCCAACGCCGGCTACGATGTCGCCAAGCTGAGCGCGGCAGACCTGTTGCAGTACTACTCGATACGCTCGTTTCTGGAGACGGAGGTGCTCCGCTCCTTGACGTGGCCGGACGCCGAGCAGTTGGCGGCGTTGAAGGAAGCGAACGAAGCCTGCCGTGCCGCTGCCGAGGATGTGACCATCGATCGACTCGTTTCCAGCAACCGCACCTTTCACCTGATGATCTTTTCCTGGTCGCCCCTCACGATCATGTACAAGGAGATACTCCGGGTGTGGCGGGTCTCGGAACCGTATCGCGTTCTCCACCTTTCCAATCCCGAGCGGCGTCGTCGCGTGGCCGTCGATCATGACAAGATGATCGCCGCCATCGAGGCCGAGGACGCCGAGAAGCTCGTCCGGCTGATGGATGAGCACCGGGGAAGATCCCGAACGCTGCTCCAGGACATGCTCGGTTCGGCTCTGACCAGCGCGCTCATCTCCCTGCCCCAGGACAGCCGGCGGGTTCGTCGTACGTCCTGACAAACGTCCGTGTGAATCGGCCGTCTGAGGATCGTCGCGCCAGGGCGGCGCAGTCGCAGGCCCCTACGCGAACAGCGACAGCCCCACCGCCTACTGCATCGTGACCGCGGAGTGGCTGGCTTCGCTACCGCGATCATGGCGGCCACCACTCCTCGGGTTCAGGACGTCGCGACATCCGTCGACGCCGACGAACGTGTGTGTAGCACCTCGGCAGCCCCGCGCTGTTCCGCATGAGCAGTACGCGTACCAGGACGTCGCCCTGCGCCGGACCTGAGCGGCCAGAGCGCCGACCGGTGAGCGCGGCTCTCGCGGGCAAGAGCAGGCGCATGCCCGAATGCATGCATATCCGCACGGTGATGTGTAACGTGTCGAGGGTGAAGACCTGCCTCGGCAGCCCGCCGTCTGCCTCAATCTGATGCCACGAAGATGCGGCCGTGGCCGGTTCCGCCATGGACGTGCTGGCCGGCATGGGCAGCGCGCGCCCTGATCGCGGTCGCCGCTGACCAACTCGATCGCGAAGGAGCGTCGTGAGCAGAGCACCTATCCGCTGCGTCCTGGGCATGGTGGGCTCGGACAAACACAACAACGGTATCCGGCTGATCGCCCGGATCTTCCGAGACCACGGGCTCGAGGTCGTGTACGTCGGAGAGCACAATACGTCCCAGCGCATCGCGTCCGTCGCCGTGAGCGAGGACGCGGACTTCGTGGGTGTCAGCTTCAGCAACGGCAACTACGTGCCGCGGGTCAAGGAGCTACTGAGGGCCCTCGCCGAGGCAGGCGGCGCAGACATCAGGCTGGTCGTGGGCGGGCTGATCCACCCAGAGGACCTCCCGGAGCTCGAGGCGGCGGGCGTCACCGCCGTGTTCGGACCGGAGTCGACCAGGCAGGAGATCCTGGCCACCATCGACGAGAAGTTCGGGCGGGTCGACACCCCGTCCGCCGATGCGCCTGCGAGCGACGCGCCAACGGCCGAGGCGGGAAGGACGCGATGAGCACCATAGAGGGGCGAGAGACGGTCCAGGACTCAATCGAGGACGTCTCGGTCAAGCTTTCGCGGACCGCCACCTGGTCCGGGATCGAGACCGAGCCGTACTACGGGCCCGCGGAGCGCACCGCGGAGTACAACGAGAAGCTCGGCGACCCCGGCGAGTACCCGTTCACCCGTGGGTCCTTCCCTCAAATGTACCGCAGCCGGATGTGGACGCTCCGCAACATCGTCGGCTACGGGAGCCCCGAGAACACCGCTGCCGGGATCGACGCGTCGATCGCGGCCGGGTCCGCCGCAGTCGACGTCGTGTTCGACGTGGTCTCGACCCAGGGCCTGGACCCCGACCATCCGGTCCTGCGCCCCGACGTCGGCCTCGACGGCGCGTCGGTCTCCTCACTGAACGACCTCGACCGCCTGCTGAGGAACATCGACGTCACGAAGACCGACGTGGCGTGGCACATCACGTACATGATCTATCCGCTGGTTATCGCGCACGCACGCAGGCACGGACTCGACCTGGCCGAACTACACGGCTCGCACATGCCCGACTACCTGCGGCTGAACCTCGACGGCGGCGGGCACAAGTTCTTCTCCCCGGCCTTCGGCCAGCGGCTCGGCGCGGACACGCTCGAGTTCGCCGCCCGGAACACGCCGCGGTGGGCATGTGGGCTGCCGCAGGCCTACAACCTGCGCGAGCGGGGATGCACGCCGGCGATGGAGATCGCGCTCGGCCTGGCGATCGTCCGGACCACCTTCCGCGACCTTGCGGAGCGCGGGGTCGGGGTGGAGGAGGTCGCGTCCCGGATGGCGTGGGTGTCGAACTCCGACATTGACCTGTTCGAAGAGGTCGCCAAGTACCGCGCGCTGCGCCGGATGTGGGCCCGGATGATCCGGAACGACTTCGGCGTCCAAGACCAACGCAGCGCCCGCTTGCGGATCGCCTGCCACACGTCCGGGCGCTCGCTGGTACACCAGCAACCGCTAAACAACCTGACCCGTGCCGCAGTCGAGACCCTCGCCGCCATTCTCGGCGGGGTGCAATCGGTCGAGACGTGCACCTTCGACGAGCCGATCGGGATCCCGACGCACGAGTCGCGCGAGCTGGCGACCCGAACGCAGCTAATCTTGGCCCACGAGGTGGGCGCAGCTCGCACCGCGGACCCGCTCGGCGGGAGCTACTACGTCGAGGCACTCACCGACGACGTCGAGGCCCGAGCCCAGAAGTTGCTGGCCGAGATCGAGGACCACGGGCTGATCAAGGGCATCGAGGACGGCTGGCTGGAGTCCGTGCTGGACGACGAGAACTTCCGGCGTCAGCAAGAGATCGAGAACGGTCAGCGGATCGTGATCGGTGTCAACGCCTTTCAGCCCACCGAGGCCCAACGGCCGGAGCGCTTCAAGGTCGACCAGGCCGCCGTCCACGCGCACATTCGGCGCTTCGTCGAGGAGAAGCAGGCGCGCGACCCACAGAGCGTGCGAGTCGCCCTCCAAGCGGTGTTCGACTCAGCCCGGAGCGATCGCAACACCCAGGACGCGATGGCGGACGCGTTCCTGGCGAACTGCACCTTCGCTGAGGTCTCGGGCGCCCAGCGGCTGGCATGCGGGATGAAGTATGATCCGTTCGACACCGTTCCAGCCCCGTTCGACTTCGACTAGAGCGCCGGTCAAGTAGTCACGCTTCTTGCTGATCCTATTTGTGACGGGCGCTGACTTGAAGGTTGTGGATGACGGCGGTGCGGCGCAGATCGAACAGGTTCTTGCGCCGTCCGTGATAGCGGGCCGCGGCGGCCTTGCCAGTGGCGGGTGAGGTTGGGCCCCGTTCTTCGGACAGTGATCCCTATAAGGGCCGAGTAGCCCGGGGGAATTGCGCCCCCGGGCCCCCACAGAACGAAGCGTGACGGTCTCCCGCCACTTCGCTCTTCTCACCTAATCCGTCAGAAACTGATGATCCATGCCCAATGGGCGAACAGGCGGGGCTGCCTACACAGCAGACCCTTCCACCAACGTTTGGCCTTCTTGAACGACCGCAGCCGTCTGAACTTCCGCCTGGCCCACCGCACCAGGTAGGTGTTGACACGTTGCAGCAGACCATACAGCGCGGACCGGCTGAACCTCCCGTAGTAGTTCATCCAGCCACGAATGACCGGATTTATCCACTCTGCGAGCGTCCTCGAAGACCCATTCCTCCGGCAGCACCGCCCCAATCTGTCGGGCACGTTCACGCAGCGCCGCCGTCTGCGAGACGATCGTCTCGTTCTTCTTCTGTCGGTCCGACGACACCCGGGCATAAACCGCCACGTTCACCATGCACGTCTCCTGTTTGCTGGTCCGTCTGGATTTTCAGCCGCCGCGGCGGGACCAGAACCCCGTAAGCGATCGACAGATCCCTGACCGCGTAGCGGTCGAACCCATGCTCGAGGGCGATCGCCCGCTCATTCATCCGTCGGACTTCCCGCACCGGCCGACACGAGACAGTCCGACAAAGCGCCAGCCACGAGCGACGAAATCGTCGTGCCGCGGCCGCGGGCCTCTTCGCGTATCCGCTCGGCCAGCACAGCAGAAAGCTTGACCGTGAACACCACGGTCGACTCAGGCACGACCACCCGGCCACCCGCCGCCGAATCGGCGTAACGCCGGGTCTGCCGCAACGAAACCCCAAACCGCGCAGACAGCAGAAGGGCAGCGTCCCCAATCGGAACGCCGCCCCCAGCAGCTCCACCGCCACGTTCACCCGCTCGGCGTACTCGCCCGCACCCACCCGACGACGATCACTCACATGCAGATCAGTAGTACCGCCTGTGTCGCGAGGTCGCGTCGACACGCCGAGGCCGCTCGGCCCGCTCCCCGTCTCCCAACTCCACAAGATCATTTTATCGTACATCCTTGAAATGTAAAGAAAACAGACTCATGAGCCACTAGAAGGCTT
>NZ_CASGGV010000343.1:0-171890 GCF_949319125.1 Frankia sp. Hr75.2
GGGCTCTGGGGTGCTCGGCGGAGGGGAACGCCGCCATGACCAGCGCTCTCGATGTCGGCAGGACAGCCGCGGCGCCGATACCGAGGACCGCGCGACATGCGACCAGGCCCGCGGGTGAGTCCGCGAAGGTGGCGGCGAAGGAGGCCAGGGAGAACAGCAGGAGTCCCGCCTCGAGTATCCTTTTGTGCCCAAAACGGTCGCCCAGGCGTCCGGCGACGAGCATGAAGCTTGCGAAGGAGAGGACGAAGGAGTCGACGATCCACGCCATGTCGGCCGGATCGGCGTCAAGGTCAGCCGCGATGGACGGGATCGCGACGTTGAGAATGCTCGCGTCGACCTCGACGACGACCAGGCCGAGGCAGAGAGCCCCCAGGATCCACCAGCGCCGCGGCCCTGCATCCGTCTCCCGCGCGTCGACGCGTCCGGAGTCTTCGCGCTCCATGGCTGGCTGGCCACCACGCATGCAGGTCGGTCCGGAGGCGGGCCGAGGACTTCCCCCCGACCCGCCAGGTCCGAAGTGGGGCATCGACCGGGTGTCGCGCCGGCGGCATCAGGTCATCAGGTCGAGCCGGTGCGGCAGGGTCTTCCTAAAGGTCGGCGTAGAGCGTCTCGTCGGCGATGAGGATCCTTTCCAGAAGGCGCGGGAACGTTCCATAGTTGCGGACCGCGTAGTGGACGGTGGCACGGTTGTCCCAGAACGCGACCGAGCCCGGTCGCCACGAGAACCGCACCTGGTTCGCCGGCTTGCGGTACTGGTCGATGACCGCCGTCAGCAGTTCCCTGCTCTCGGCACGGTCGAGCCCGAGGATGGTCGGCCGCTGCGTGAAGTTCACCCAGGCGATTTTCTCGCCGGTTTCCCGGTGCACGCGGACGACCGGATGGGCGACCACCGGATAGTCGTGTCCGGACTGGTGCAGCGCGGCACGGTAGTCGTGGGCGACGTGCTGGCCCTCGAGCCGGGCCTTCACGTCGTCGGACAGGCCCTGGTAGGCGAGCGCGGCGTCGACCCAGATGGTGTCGCCGCCGACCTCGGGCAGGTGGACCGCCCGCAGCACCGCTCCCCAGGTCGGGACGAGCCGCCAGCTCGTGTCGGTGTGGTAGGGGTCCCACGTGTCGTCACCGGCCTGCGGGACATGTGCCTTCTCGTACTTCTTGAAGTCCTCGCTGGCGATCCGGTGAATCGCCGGGGCGGCGCCGGAGTCGGGCCTGGCGGCACCCGGATGGGTGTAGAGGGGGCCGAACTGCCGGGCGAAGGCTTCGTGCTGCTCCTGGGTCAGCTCCTGGTCCCGGAAGAAGACGACCTTGTACTTCAGCAGGGTCGCCTTGATCTCGTCGCGTACCTCGGGCGTGAGCGGCTCCCGGAGGTCGACGCCGCTGATCTCCGCTCCGATCGTCGGTTGCAGCGGTTGGACGGCCAACGACGAGCGGACGGGCGGTTCGACGACAGTGGTCACTGTGTGTCCCTTCGGTCGGGTGCTACCGGGTCGGGTGCTGCCGGTCAGCAGCGGATGTCAGTAGTGGATGGGGCCCTGGGTGCCGCCGCCGGCGGCGATCGACTCGCCGGTGATCGCGACCGCGAGCGGGGACGCGAGGAAGGCCACGACCGAGGCCACCTCGTCGGCGGTGACGGCTCGCCCGATCGAGATGCGGGCGGCGGCGGCCTGGAGGTACTCGTCGGGGACGACGACCGTGCCGCCATGGTCACCGGTGAGGGTCAGTCCGGGATGCACCACGTTCACCGTGACGCCGTGTGCCCCGAGCTCGTCGGCGAGGGTCTTGGTGAGGGCGGCGACACCGACGTTGCGGATGGAGCCGGAGGCGAGGCCGACCTGACGGGCCGCCAGCCCGCCGATGTTGATGATCCGTCCCCAGTCCTGGGCGATGAAGTGCGGGGCGACCGCCTGGGCGGTGCGCAGGTAACCGAGCACCTTGACGTTGAAGTCGGCGGCGACGTCCGCGGTGGACAGCGCCCGCGCGCCGCCGGGACCGCCGGCGCCCCCGGGTCTGGCCGCGTTGTTGACGAGGATGTCGACGCCGCCGAGCTCGCTGACGGTGGTCTCGACCAGCTCCTGGACGGACGTGTCGCTGCCGGTGTCGGCGACCACCGGCAGCACCGTCCCGCCGGTCGCGGCCGTCAGGTCGGCCGCGGCCGCTTTCAGCACGTCGGCGTCACGGGCGGCGATGACGACCTGCACACCCTCGGCAAGCAGTGCTCGGGCGATCGCCCGCCCGATACCGCGGCTGCCGCCGGTGACGATCGCCCGTCGGCCGGAAAGTCGGAGATCCACTCGTGCTCCCTGTCATCTGTCCAATGCCCCGCCGCTCCGCCCACGCGGCGCAGTTCGGGGACCGCCGCCGGCCGGAACACCGGGGCGGCGAACGTTTCCGTGCGGACGTTTCCGTGCGGACGGCCCGTCCGTCAGCTCTCGTCGGCGGTGGACGGGGCACCACCTGCCCGCCGGGATCCGGTGGTGGGCGGCACCACGGTCGGTGGAGCGGGGTGCGCACGCCGAGCACGGGTGACCCTTCGGGGCTCGGCGACCGACGCCTTTACCGGGCGCGCCACGGATCAGCCGTTCCGCGGAGCAGACGTGCCAGGCTGACCAGGCGGACCAGCTACGCCAGACGCGCTCAGATCATGGGCGCCGGGCGCCGGGTAGCTTCTTGAGGTCGGCGCGCGAGGGCGCCGCGGCCCGGTGACCGCGCCAGGTCGGCGTGGCCACCACGGACCTGTCGTCCGCCGGGCCGTTCAGGCCCGGACGCTGGGCGTCAGAGCCCGCCGCGGCGGTCCGGACAGCTCGCGGAGGTCACTCGCAGCAGGTCGATGTGCTGTCGCGTGACCAGGTACGCAGTCCTCAACACGGACCCAACATGACCAAAGTTTGTCGATCGGTCAAGCGTGGATTTAAAGTGATCCGCATCACATACCCAAGGCGCCGGAACGGCGACGCCCCCGGATCGATCACGCGGCCGGTCGGGCGATCCACCCTTTCACCGCTATCTACACCGGAAAACTTGACAATTGTCGAGGTCTGCCGCACCGTTGCTGCATGTACGTCCGCCCCGCGCTGACCCGCCGTCGGTGCGTGGACTTCGCGCGGGTGCGGTCCGGCCGCTGTCGCGGAACCTGATATTCCGCTGGCCGACCCACCCCGTTCGACGCGGAAATCACTTTTTGGTTTTGCCGAATTCCCCGCGCCCACAGCGGATTTTCGCGTCCTCTCCTGCCCTTCGGCCGGCTGAGGTGCTGGCGGCTCGGTCCGCATTCCCCGCCGACGGGCGGCGCGGTGGGCCGCGAGACGCCGCCGGAGTGGCCGTGGACCCGCCACTCCTCCGGCGCGCGCCGTCGGCACGGCAGGAGCCCGACCCGCGGTCGTCGGTCCGTCAATCCGCCAACCCGGTCCCGGCCGGCCGGGAATCCGGTCCCGGCCGGGCAGAACTACTGAGGGAGATGACATGCCGGTCGAGTTCATCGGTCTGATCAGCACCACGGAGCAGTCGGAGATCCGGGACGGGGGTGGGCCGCTGATCGATCACCGGTATGTCCGCCGGTTCGCCCGGGCCCACGAGGACGCGGACTTCGACCGGGTGCTGATCGGCTACTCCTCGGGCTCGCCGGACGGAACACATGTCGCCGCCTACGCCGCGGCGCACACCGAGCGGTTGGGCTTCCTGGTGGCCCACCGGCCCGGTGCGGCGTCCCGCGGCGAGCGGCACGACCGTGCCCTGTGGACGGCGCTGGCGGCCGCGACGGGAGCCGGCGGCAACTCTACGGCGCTGGTCAGCACGCCCGAAACGGTGGCGCAGGCCCTGCTGGACTACGTCGACATCGGCGTCAGCACGCTACTCATCCGCGGTTACGACCCCTATGACGACGCGGTGGACTACGGCCGGCAGCTCATTCCGCTGGTCCGGGACGAGGTGCGCCGACGCGACCTCGCCGCGGCGGCCGCCGGGCGAACCGAATCCCGGCAACCCGTACCGGCGACGGCGTAAAGCGGCGACGGCGTAAAGCCCTGAAGAAGGAGAGCCTCCAGATGAGCCAGACCGGAACGGTGCCGGTGACCGTCCAGGGTTTCCTGGACGAGCTGCAGGCCGCCCGGGACGCGGAATGGGCGCCGGAACAGCTCCGGGCCCACACCGACCTGCGGCGGTCCCTCGAGGAGAACGCGGACCGCGAGCGCTTCGTCAGACCGGGCGACGTGGTGCCACCCTTCGCGCTGGCCGAGGTCGGTGGCGGCTCCGTCGTCCTCGACGACCTGCTGGCCGACGGGCCGGTGGTGCTCGTCTTCTTCCGGTTCGAGGGCTGCCCCGCGTGCAACACGGCTCTGCGCGGCTACCAGCTCACCCTCGCGCCGGCCCTGCGCGAGCTGGGTGCGCACCTCGTCATCGTCAGCCCCCAGATCGCCGAGAGGCTGGCGGCGATCAAGGAGCGGCACGGTTTCGAGTTCCTGGTCGCCAGCGACCCCGACCGGGTTCTGATCGACTCGTTCGGTATCGGGTTCGCGCCGGCGGAGGCGGCACGCGACGAGTCCCGGGGCAGAGGCGTGGATCTCGGTGCGATTCTCGGCACCGGGGACTGGGTGCTGCCGTACCCGACGGTCGTCGTCATCGACCGCGACCGGACTGTCCGGTTCGCCGACGTCCATCCCGACTGGATGGTGCGCACCGAGTCCGCGGCCGTTCTCGCGGCGGTCCGGCCCCTCGTCGGTCAGTAGCCGCGGCCGAGCCCGGTAGCCGCGCCCGGTAGCCGCGGCGCCGCCCGCCGGGCAGGCTTCCCGTGAAGGTCCGGCCCGTGTCCCCCGTGTCCACCGCCCGCGCCGGGCGTTCCCGGCGCCTGTTCATCGGGAGGTTCCGTATGGCCGATCCGACCGCGCGGTCGGCGACCGACCCCGGGCTGGCACGCCCGCGGCCGCAGCCGCAGCCGCGACCCCAGCCCCGGCTGGATCTGTTGCCCGAGCTCACCGCCCAGTTCGCGGCCACCGCCGCCGAGCACGACCGGACGGGCACCTTCCCGGTCGCGAACATCCGGGCGCTGCACGCCGCCGGGCTGCTCTCGCTGACCGTCCCGAGCCGGTACGGCGGGGCCGGGGCCGGGCTGGCCACAGTGACCGAGGTGCTGGGCGCGGTGGCCCGGGGTGAACCGGCCACCGCCCTCGTCCTGGCGATGAACCTGCTGTTCCACGCGCATGTCGGCGATCCCCCCGGCTGGCCGGTGGGGACCTACGAACGGGTGGTGGCCAGCTGCCTGGACGAGGGTGCGCTGATCAACGCGCTGCGGGTGGAACCGGACCTCGGCACGCCCGCCCGCGGCGGGGTGCCGGCCACCACCGCCCGCTGGACCGGCGACGGCTGGGAGATCACCGGCCGCAAGACCTACTCGACGGGCGCGCCGGTGCTGCGCTGGATGCTGGTCTGGGCGGCCACCGACCCGCGGCCGCCGTCCTCGGGAGCGGCCCGGGCCGGCTCGTTCCTGGTCCCGGCCGACACGCCCGGCATCACGATCGTGCGGACCTGGGACCACCTGGGCATGCGGGCCACCGAGAGCCACGACGTGGTGTTCGACCGGGTGCGGGTGGGCCCCGACGCGGCCGTCGGGCTGCCGGCCGGGGAGGTGCCTCTTCCGTTCGTTCCGGCCGCGGCGGCCTGGAACGCGCTGGCGATCGCCTCGATCTATCTGGGGGTGGCCGAGGCCGCGCGCGACTGGCTGGTCGGCTACCTGCACGAACGCACCCCGACGAACCTGGGCGCGCCGCTGTCGAGCCTGCCCCGGTTCCAGAGCGCCGTCGGCGAGATCGAGGTGGCGCTGGCGAACGCCCGCGGCCTCGTCCGGGCGTTCGCGCAGCGTTCCGACGCGGCCGACCCGGACGTCGCGGCGCAGGTCAACGGGGTGAAGACCGCGGTGACGGCCGCCGCGGTCAAGACCGTCACGGACGCCGTCGCTCTGATCGGCAACCCGGGGCTGACCAGGGCCAATCCGCTGGAGCGCCACCTGCGCGACGTGCTGTGCAGCCGCGTTCACACCCCGCAGGACGACGTCGTCTACGCGACGGCCGGCCGGACGGCGCTCGGTCTGCCCGCCGCCGGTCCTCGCTGAGGCCCGATGAGGCTGAGGCCCGATGAGGAAGGACAACCCCAGACATGACACTTTCCACCCATGACACCCCGGCACCGGCGATCCCGCCGGCGCCGACGCCGGACGTGGCCCCGGCAACGGTGGCCCCGGCAACGTCCGACGGTGAGCGGACGAGCCCGTGGGCCGGGCTGGTCGCGCCGGCCGAGGGCGGGCAGTGGCCTCGGCCGGTGCCGGTCCGGACGGTCGAGGAGGAGCGGCTGCACCGCAAGCGCAAACTCGCCGCCGCCTACCGGCTCTTCGCCAAGCTCGGCATCGCCGAGGGACTGGCCGGCCACATCAGCGCCCGCGACCCCGAGCTGACCGACCATTTCTGGGTCAACCGGCTCGGCCTCGACTTCGGCAGGATCAAGGTCTCCAACCTGCTGCTGGTCGACGACAAAGGGGAGATCGTCGAGGGTAAGCCGCCGCTGAACAGGGCGGCGTTCACCATCCATTCGCAGATCCACGCCGCCCGACCGGATGTCGTCGGCGCCGCGCACACCCACGCGCTGTACGGCCGGGCGCTCGCCGCGATCGGCGAGCCGCTGCATCCGATCTCCCAGGACTCCCTCGCGTTCTACGAGGATCACGTGATCTTCGACGAGTACAACGGGGTCGTGCTGGACGAGGAGGAGGGCCGCAAGATCGCCGCCGCGCTCGGCCCGCACAAGCTGGCGATCCTGCGCAACCACGGCCTGCTCACCGTCGGCACCAGCGTCGAGGCGGCGGCGTACTGGTACATCGCCGCGGAGCGGGCGGCGCGGACCCAGCTCGTCGCGGCGGCGGCCGGGACGCTGCGGCTCCTGGACCACGAGATCGCCAGCGCCACCGCCAGCCAGGCACGAGGTGACGAGGGCGCCCGCTGGTCCTTCGAGGCCCTCTACGAGATCATCGTCGAGGAACAGCCCGACCTGCTCGACTAGCTCGTCAGAGGGTGCCGCCCCGGCCCGGTCGGGAGACCAGCCGGGGCGGCGCGTCGACGGTGAGCCGCGGTGGCTCGCCCGTCCAGCGTTCGACCTCGACGAGGGCGTGCTGGCCGACGCAGCCCTGGGACAGGCGGGAGGTCGGCACGTCGGCGGTGAGCACGTTCGGGTTCCCGTGCACGCACAGTCCCGCTCCTGGCGGGGACCCTTCTCCGTGCTCATCCGCCGGGTCCTCGTCGAGCGGGTCGAACCAGGCCCCGGTGGGCAGCTGGACGACCCCGGGGCGCAGCTCGTCGGTCAGCACGGCGCCGGCGAGGCAGCCGCCGCGGTCGTTGAACACCCGGACGACGTCGCCGGCGGCGATGCCGCGGGCGGCGGCGTCGGCGGGGTGCAGGCGCGCCGCCTCCCGGCCGGCGATCTTGGCGGCCTGGCTGACCGCGCCGCCGTCGAGCTGGCTGTGCAGCCGGGTGCCCGGCTGGTTGGCGATGAGGTGCAGCGGGTAGGCGGCGGCTCGTGGCGCGCCGGTCCACTCGGTCGGTTCCAGCCAGACCGGATGGCCGGGGCAGTCCGGGTAGCCGAAGGACGCCACGGTCGCGGAGAAGAGCTCGATCCGGCCGCTGGGGGTGGCGAGCGGGTGCGCGTCCGGGTCGGCGCGGAACCGTTCGAACAGGGTGTGGTGGCCGGGCCCGCCGGGCAGCCGGTACTCGCCGGCGGCCCAGAACTCCTCGAAGGCGGGCACGTCCGTTCCGCGCCGGACCAGGTCCGCGCGCCAGGCCGTGTAGAGGTGCTCGATCCAGCCGCGGGCGTCGCGGCCCTCGGTGAAGGCGTCGACGACGCCGAGGCGGCCGGCCAGGCCCGCGAGGATGTCGTAGTCGTCGCGGGCCGCGCCGACCGGTGCCACCGCCCGGTGCATGGCGTGCAGATGGGTGTCGCGGCGGCCGCCGCCGATGTCCTCGCGTTCCAGGGTGGTGGTGACGGGCAGCACGACGTCGGCGTGCCGGGCGGTGGACGTCCAGTAGGGCTCGTGCACGATGATCGTGTCGGGTCTGGCGAAGGCGCGGCGCAGCCGGAACAGGTCCTGGTGGTGGTGGAAGGGGTTTCCGCCCGCCCAGTGGACCAGGCGGATGTCAGGGTAGGTGTAGCGGTCGCCGTCGTAGTCGTACTGCGCGCCGGGATGCAGCAGCATGTCGGCGATGCGGGCGACCGGGATGAAGGTGGTGACCGGGTTGCGGCCCTGCGGCAGGTAGGGGATGCGTCCGGTCGGGCCGGGGTCTCCGACGTCGCCCATGGAGCCGTAGCCGTGACCGAAGCCGCCGCCGGGCAGGCCGATCTGGCCGAGCATCGCGGCCAGCGTGAGCGCCGCCCAGACCGGCTGTTCGCCGTGCTCGATGCGCTGCAGCGACCAGGTCACGGTGATCAGGGTCCGGCGGGCCGCCATCCGGCGGGCGAGCCCGACGATGTCCGCGGCCGGGATGCCGCAGATCGACGCCGCCCAGGCGGCATCCCGGACCACGCCGTCGGCTCGGCCGAGCAGGTAGTTCTCGACCTCGCCGAAGCCGACCGTGTAACGGTCGAGGAACGCCCGGTCATGACGGCCCTCGGCGACGAGGGTGTGGGCGAGCCCGAGCATCAGCGCGGCGTCGGTGGCCGGCACGATCGGGTACCACCGGATGTCGACACCGCCGGGCAGGTCGGTGCGCAGCGGGCTGACCAGCGCCATCTCGACGCGGCGGGCCGCGAGTGCGGCGAGGTACCCGGGCGTGCCGTGCCGGGTGACGCCGCCGGGCGTCACGAACACGTTCTTGGCCGGGATGCCGCCGAAGGCGACGATCAGCTCGGTGTTCTCGACGATCGTCGGCCAGGACGAGGCGGCCCGCAGCACCTCGTCCGCGCTGCCGACGAGGTGGGGCAACAGCACCAGCGACGTGCCCAGGCTGTAGGAGTTCCGGGACGAGGTGAAGCCGCCGATGGTGTTGAGGAACCGGTGGAGCTGGCTCTGCGCGTGGTGGAAGCGCCCGGCGCTCGCCCAGCCGTACGAGCCGCCGAAGATCGCCTGGTTGCCGTGCTCGCGGCGGACCCGGTCCAGCTCGGCGGCGACCAGGTCCAGCGCCTCGTCCCAGTCGAGCTCGACGAACTCCTCCCGCCCGCGCGTGCCGGCCGGCCCCGGGCCGTGTTCCAGCCAGCCGCGGCGGACCGCGGGCCGCGCCACCCGGGTCGGATGGCGCAGCCCGCCCGGCACGTTGCCGAGCAGCGGCGACGGGGCCGGATCGTCCGGATGCGGGACCACCGTGATCCCACCGTCCGGGCCGACCCGGACGCCGTAGGCGCCCCAGTGCGAGGTCGTCGGCCGCAGGCCGGTCACAACGCGGGCCGGGCCCGTCGTCAGGCGGAGGCGCCGACGGGCTCGCGGTCGGCGGTCTGCTCGCGGACGAGACGGATCAGGGTGCCGTAGTCCCGGGCGTCGTCCAGCGGCGCGAAGCCGCGGATGAGCAGCGTCGACACCCCGACGTTGACGTAGTCGACGAGCGACTCGGCGACCTGCGCGTAGCTGCCGACCAGCGCGGTGGAGTTGCCGGCGGCGCCGGTGGCCTTGGCGACCGCGGTCCACAGCCGCTTGTCGTGGACGTCCGCCTGGTCGGCGTAGCGCAGCAGCCGCTGGCTGCCGACCTGGGCCGACCCGTCGACGTTCATCACCTTCTTCAGGTCGCCGACCCGCTGCCTGGTGAGCTCCAGGATGTCCGCGGCGCGCTGCCAGGCGGCCTGCTCGGTGTCCGCGGGGATGGGGCGCAGGCTGACGCTGAACCGGGGGTCGCGGCCGTACGGCGCGGCGGCGGCCCGCACCTGGCGGATCCGCTCGACGATCCCGGCGATCGGCTCACCCCAGAACGCGTACACGTCGGCGTGCTTGCCGCCGACCCGGACGGCGTCCGCGGACGCGCCGCCGAAGTAGATGGGGATGCGGCCCTCGGGGCGGACCGACGACCGGGCGCCGCGAACCGTGTAGAAGTCACCGTCGTAGTCGAACGGCTCGGCCGACTCCCACTCGCGGCGCAGCACGTCCAGGAACTCGTCGGTGCGCCGGTAGCGGGTCACCTTGTCGGTGAGGTCGCCGTCGCGGGCCTGGTCGGCGTCGTCGCCGCCGGTGATGACGTGCAGCGCCACCCGGCCCGGGTGGAAGGCGTCCAGTGTCGCGAACTGGCGGGCCGCGATCGTCGGCGCGGTGAAGCCGGGCCGGTGCGCCAGCAGCACCTTCAACGTCGTCGTCCGGGACAGGATCTGGTCGGTGATGACGAAGCCGTCGGGCGTCGCGGAGCTGTGCGCGACGAGCACCCGGTCGAACCCGGCATCCTCGTGCGTGCGCACCAGACGCTCCAGGTAGTCCGGGTCGACGACGGGACCGGACCACGCCTGCGACTCGCTGCCCGCGGAGGTGCTGGCGATACCGATGAACTCGATGCTCACGCTGAGGACTCCTTCAGGATGGCGGTGGAGCCGGTGACCTGGTCCCGCCAGGTTTCGACGTGGTGGCACGCGGCGGCCCATTCGCCGGCCGGCCGGCCGGCGACGGCCCGCCGCGGCGGGGTCTCGGCGCAGGCGTGGGTGGCGAAGCGGCACCGGTGGGCGAACACGCAGCCGCCCGCCGACCGCCGCGCCGCCCCGTCGGAGTCGGAGTCGGCGCCGGGGTCGGCGCCGGCGGCCGGCCGCAGCGACGCCGGGTCGAGCCGGTCCTGGCGGCGGACGCTCGGCGCGGAGGCGATCAGCAGCGCGGTGTACGGATGCTGCGGCCGGCTGAACACGTCCGCGATCGGGCCGTCCTCGACCACCCGTCCCCGGTAGAGCACGACCACCCGGTCGGCGATACCGGCGAGCGAGCTGAGGTCGTGGGAGATGAGGACGATCCCGACCTCGAGCTGCCGGCGGAGCCCGTCGAGCAGCCGCAGGATGTGGTTGCGGTTGGACGCGTCCAGCGCGCTGACCGGCTCGTCGCACAGCAGCAGCCGGGGACGTCCGATGACGGCGCGGGCGATCGAGGCGCGCTGGCGCTGGCCGCCGGAGATCTGCGCGGGGAGCCGGTCGGCGACCGCCGGGTCGAGGCCGACCCGACGCAGCGCGCCGCTCACCTGCTCGGCCCGCGACGCCCGGGTTCCGGTGCCGGTGATCGCCAGTCCCTCCGCGATGCTCGCCCCGATGGTGAGGTCCGGGTCGAGGGCGCGCAGGGGATCCTGGAAGACGAACTGGAGCGCGCCGCTGCGCCGGAAGTCCCGCCGGGCCCGGCCGCGCAGCTGGGAGATGTCGACGCCGTCCAGGAGGACCCGGCCGGCGTCCGGGGCCCCGAGCCCGGCGATCGCCCGGGCCAGCGTCGTCTTGCCGGACCCGGTCTCGCCGATGACACCGACGATCTCCCCGGCGCGGACGCTCAGGTCCACGTCGTCCAGCACCCGGACCCGACGACCGCCGCCCGGCCGGGGGAAGGACAGCCCGAGGCCCTCGACCCGCAACAGCTCAGTCTGCGGGACCGCCACCGTGCCGGTGTCGCCGACGCCGGTGGCAGCGCGGCCGGTGGTGGCACGGCCGTCGTCAGCCAGTTCGGTGTCGGCGAGATCGGTGTCGGCCAGGTCGGTGTCGGCGAGATCGGTGTCGGCCAGGTCGGTGTCGGCGAGATCGGTGTTGGTCATACGGCGGCTCCTGCTCCGATAGCTCCTGCTCCGATAGCTCCTGCTCCGCTCAACGCGATCTCGCTGGCCCGTACGCACCGGACGGCCCGGTCGGGGGCCTGCTCGGTCAGCGGCACCGGGCCGGAGCAGCACTGCGGGGCGGCGAAGTCACACCGGTCGGCGAACCGGCAGCCGCGGATCTCGGCGCCGACCGGCGGTGGCTCGCCGTCGATGACGTCGAGGGTGCGCCGGTCCCAGTCGCCGACCGAGGCGACCCGCAGCAGCGCCTCGGTGTACGGGTGCCGCGGCGAGTCGAGCACCTCGGCCGTCGGGCCGGTCTCGACGAGCTCGCCGGCGTAGAACACCAGCACCCGGTCGCAGAGCTCGGCGATGACGGCGAGGTCGTGCGAGACGGCCAGCACGGCCAGCACGGCCAGCCCGCGCTCCCTGCGCAGCCTGCCCAGCAGTTCCAGCACCTCGGCCTGGATGGTGACGTCGAGGGCGGTCGTCGCCTCGTCTGCGACGAGGAGCTCCGGCTCGCCGGACACCGCGATGGCCAGCACGACCCGCTGCAGCATGCCGCCGGACAGTTCGTGCGGGTACTGGTGGTAGACCCGCTCGGGCTCGTGCAGGCCCATCGCGTCGAACAGCGCCACCGCGGCGGTGCGGGCCTCCCGGCGCGGCTTGCCGACCTTCACCCACAGCTGCTCGGCGAGCTGGTGGCCCACCGTCTGGGACGGGTTGAGGTACGAGGCCGGGTCCTGGAACACCGCGGAGATCCGGGTACCGCGCAGCTGCTCCCAGGCTCGGCGCGGCAGGCCGACCAGCGAGGTGCCGGCGAAGTCGATCGTGCCGGCGGTCACCGCGCAACCGGGCGCGAGCACCCCGAGCACCGACCGGCAGACCAGCGTCTTGCCGCTGCCGGACTCCCCGACGATCCCGACCGCCTCGCCGCGCCGCACCTCGAACGACACCCCGTGGACGGCCTCGGTCCGCCCGCCGCCGATGGCGACCCGAACGCCGTCGACCGTCAGCAGCTGGTCCCCCCGGCCGGTTCCCGGCTCAGGCATGGATCCTCTCCTCCTGCTCGGGGACGGCCACGGCCGGCGCTCCCGGGACGGCCGGAGCCCCCGGGAGCGCCGGCACGGCGTCCGGACGGGTCGCGCCGCGGCCGATCGGATCCACCGCGATTCCCGTGGTGTCGCGGATCGCGTCGGCGATGGCGTTCAGCGAGCCGGCGGTCAGCATGATGGCCAGCGCCGGGATCGCCGGCGCCCACGGCTGCTGGGCCAGGAAGCCCAGGTCGCTGGAGAGCATCCCGCCCCAGGTCGGGGCCGGCGGCTTCACCCCGATGCCGAGGAACGACAGCGAGGACACGGCCAGCAGCGCGGCCGCGGACAGCTGCGCGGTGGTGACCGCGACCGTCGGGAGCACCTTCGACCAGATGTGGGTCCGGATGATCCAGCCGCGGGACGCGCCGAGCAGCTCGGCGACCTCGACGTACTGGGCCCGGGTGAAGCCGAGCGCCGCCGCGCGGGTGACCCGGAAGAACAGCGGTGCCAGCAGCACCCCGATGGCGAGCATCGCCTGGTCACGGCCGTTGCCGATGATCCCGGTCACGGCGATCGCGAAGATGATGTAGGGCAGGGTCATCACCGCGTCCACCAGCCGCTGCGCCACCCACTCGAAGACCCGGCCGAAGACGACCGAGCCCAGCCCGGCCGGCACGCCGAGCAGGAAGGCCACCGCGACCGCCTCCACGGCGCCGACCACCGACCGGCCGGTGGCGTCCATCAGCCGGCTGAGAACATCCCGCCCGAGATAGTCGGTGCCGAGCCAGTGCGCGCCGCTCGGGCCGGCCAGCAGGTTGGAGGTGTCCTGGGCGAGCGGGTCGGACGGCGCCAGCGTGCCGCCGAGGAACCCGAGCACGGCGACCGCACCGAGGATCACCAGCGCGATCTTCGTGGACCGCAGCCGCACGGCCCGCCGCAACGGGCCCGCTGTCTTCCGCGTCATCGTTCCTGCCTCTTCGCGTGCGGTGTCAGTCGCAGCAGGGCGGCGTTGACCAGGAGGTTGCAGACCACGACAAGCCCGATCATGGTGACCAGCACGCCCTGGATCACCGGGATGTCGCCCTTGCTCGCCGCGTCGAGCCCGAGCTTGCCCAGGCCCGGCAGGTTGAAGACCGCCTCGGCGACGACCATGGCCCCGATGAGCTGCGGGATGGAGTAACCCAGGAGGGTGAGCGCCGGCCCGGCGGCGTTGCGCAGGGCGTGCCCGAAGACGACCCTTCGCCTCGTCAGCCCGCGGACGTCCGCCCCGGTGATGTAGTTCGCCCGCAGCTCCCCGACGAGGGAGGTGCGCAGCTGGCGGGCGAGGCCGGCGGCGGCGTCCACCGACAGCGCGATCGACGGCAGGATGGCGAACCGCAGCCACTGGCCCGGATCCTCGGTGAACGGCACGTAGCCGCCGGAGGGAAGGATCGGGACCGTCACCGAGAACAGCACGATCAGCCCGATGCCGACGACGAACGGCGGCACGGTGGCCACGGCCGAGCACAGCATGGTGACCGCCCGGTCGAACCAGCCGCCGGACGACAGCGCCGCCCCGATGCCCAGCCCGCCGCCGACCAGGACGGCGAGCAGCACGGACAGGACTGCGATCGACACGTTCACCGGCAGCGCCTGGGTGATGCTGTCGGTGACCGGGAGCGTGGTGAAGTAGGACCGCCCGAGGTCGCCGGTGAGGGCGTGGCCGAGCCAGCTGAAGTACTGGACGAGCAGCGGCCGGTCGAGCCCGAAGTAGTGGTTCATCCGGTCGATGTCCGCCGGTGTCGCGGTCTCGCCGAGCACCTGGGCCGCCGGGTTGGTGTCGGTGAGAGCCCCCATCGCGTAGGTGATGAAGGTGGAGAGCAGCACCACCGGAATGCCCACCGACAGCGCACTGCGCAGCGGCCGTGCGAATGCCCTGCCCCAGCCGGCCCACCGGCCGGCCGGGGGCTCAGCCGCCGCGCCGGCCGGCTCGACCGCCGGGCTGATCTCGAGTGTCGTCATCTGGTGCCCTCACCGTCGGTGGCTGGCATTACCCGACCCGGACGCCCTCGAAGCGCTGCACTGCCAGGAAGCTGCCCAGCTCCGAGACGCTCTTCTTGCGGGCGAGAACACGCGGCGTGGTGAAGAGGAAGATGTTCGGCATCTTCTCGACCGCGATCTTCGTGGCGGCCCGGAGCACCGTCGGGTACGACGGGTCGTCCAACGGCGTCTCCCGCACCTTCTGCAGCGCGGCGGTCAGCTCGGGGGGCGTCTGCCGGCCGGGGTTCATCAGGCCCTGCTCGCCGAACAGCACCTGGAAGGCCTGTACGGCCGAGTCACGGCCGGCGAAACCGTCGGTGGCCAGCGCCCTCGAGTGCTGGATGTACATGATCTGGGTGGCCTGCGCCGCCGGGATCGTCTCGATGGTGAGCTTCACGCCGACCTCGGCGAGCTGGGCCTGCACCTGCTCGGCAAGCGCGGAGCCGGTGGCCGTGGTGGTCAGCGGCACCTCCACGCCGTCCGGGAAACCGGCCTCGGCGAGCAGCTTCTTCGCCTTCGCCGGGTCGTACGGGAACGCGTTGTCCAGGCTCGGATCGTGGCCGACGTACCCCGGCGGGAACGGCTGGTAGTTGACCACGCCGAGCCCGAAGGTCTGGGTGTCGGCGAGCGCCTTGCGGTCGAGGGCGTGCTTGAACGCCTGGACGACCTTCGGATTGTCGAACGGCTTCATGGTGATGTTCACGTCGAGAACCGTCATCACCAGCGAGGGGATGACCTGCACCTCGAGGCCGGCGGCCTTCGCCGCCTCGACCTGGCTGCCCGGGATCTGGGCGACGTCGAGCCGCCCGGACTGCAGCGCCGGGACCGCCGTCGCCGCCTCCGGCGCCGGGTACAGCTCGAAGGCGTCGAGGTGGATGTTCGCCTTGTCCCAGTACTCGGGGAACCGGACGAGCTTCGCCGACTGGTTCGGCACGTACTCGGTGAGCCGGAACGGCCCGGCGCCGACCGGCTTGGTGGCCAGCCCCTTCGCGTCCTTCTCGAAGGCCGTCGGACTGACGATCATGCCGGTCTTGCCGGCGAGCAGGCTCGGGATCTGGTAGTCGGTGGCGGCCAGTTCGATGGTGACGGTCCGGGCGTCGTCGTCCGCGGCCACCGACTCCACCGTGGCGAGCTGCGCGGCGACGAGCGATCCCGGGAAGCTCTTGCCCCGCTCGAGACTCTTCTTGACCGCGGTCGCGTTCAGCGGTGTGCCGTCGCTGAACGTCAGGCCGGCCCGCAGGGTGAAGGCCACCTGGGTCCCGTCCGCGTTGTACTTCCACGACTCGGCCAGCGCCGGTACCGGGTTGCCCTTCTCGTCGAGCTTGGTGAGGGCGGCGTAGGCCAATGAAAGCGCGTGCACGTCCCAGCCCGCGGACGAGGTCACCGGGTCCCAGGAGGTGACGGTCGACCAGCCCCAACGCAACGTCCCGCCCTCCTTGCCGGCGGACGAGACCGAACCGCTGTCGTCGCCGCAGGCGGCGAGCAGCAGGGAGGAGCCAGCGAGTACGCCGAGACCGAGGAAGCCACGGCGGCCCATTAGCGTCGAATCGGCTCGGAGAGGTGCGTTCACGGGGGACGGTCGTCCTTTCGCAGAAAAGTGGGCGCGCGGAATAGCAGGCGTGGCCCGTAGCGATGCGTAGGCAGGCCGCAATCAGCGGTCACCGACGCCCTGAATTCGGGCTCCGCCTGGGACATGTCTTCGGTAGACATGGATAGGGGTGGAGTGGAAACGGGGATGAGAGACCTGGCCAGTGACGCTGGACCCCGCAAACCCGCAGCGACGGTCGCGATCACATGGCACGGTCAGGCTGCGGTCGGCGTCTCCCGCTGGAACCTTTCCGCCGGAGGGGTCGATACGGAAGCGGAAATGTCAGCGACAGAGTGCGCTGGACGTCCGCCGGTAGTCCACGTAGCGACACGCCACGGGGAGGAATCTCGACCGCATAGGTGGACAATGCCCGATTGGCCGGGGCGGCGTCAACAGCTGACCAGGGACGATGACCTGCAAGGAGCCGCCCCCATCCCATCTGTCGGGTATGTCCGATTCCCAAAGATTCCTCTTGATGGCAGGCATTTCGGCCATTAACCACCGCGGCGGCGCAGCGATCCCGGTGACTTCAACCGCCAGCTCGGATGCCATCCGTAACCGAAGCGACAGCCCAGACGTGACGAACGTCACCATTGCGGGCCGGCGCACCCGAGGAGGGGCCGCCGATCACCCGCCGGTGGGAAGCGGGACCGAGCCACTACGATGGCGGGCGAAGGGTCGTGACTGGCGCGCTCGGGTGGAAGCAACCACCGGGAAGCGACGAAGCTGCTGGCGGCGCCGTGCGCCTGGGCGCCTCCGACGTAGACGTCTGTCCGCGTGGAGGTACACATGCATGAGCCCGCGATGACCCACCTGGCCGCCGCCGATCCGGAGATCGGCGGCCTCGTCGAGGCCGAGGCCCGGCGGCAGTACGAGAAGATCCGCCTGATCGCGTCCGAGAACTACGTCTCCACCGCCGTGCTGGAGGCGTCCGGCTCGGTGCTGACGAACAAGTACTCCGAGGGCTACCCCGGCAAGCGCTACTACGAGGGCCAGCAGGTCATCGACCCGATCGAGACGCTGGCGATCGACCGGGCGAAGTCGCTGTTCGGCGTCGAGCACGCGAACGTCCAGCCGTATTCCGGCTCCCCCGCCAACCTCGCGGTCTACCTGGCCTTCCTGCAGCCCGGCGACCCGGTGATGGGAATGGGCCTGCCTTCCGGCGGCCACCTGACCCACGGCTGGACGGTGTCGGCGACCGGCCGCTGGTTCCGCGGGGTCCGGTACGGGGTCCGCCAGGACACCGGGCGGGTCGACCTGGACGAGGTCCGCGACCTCGCCCTCGAGAACCGGCCGAAGGTGATCTTCTGTGGCGGGACGGCGATCCCCCGCACCATCGACTTTCCCGGGTTCGCGGCGATCGCCCGCGAGATCGACGCCGTGCTCGTCGCGGACATCTCCCACATCGCCGGGCTGATCGCCGGCGGCGCCCACCCATCGCCGGTCGGGCACGCTCCGGTCATCACGACGACCACGCACAAGACGCTGCGCGGCCCGCGCGGCGCCATGATCATGTCGGACGCCGCGCACGCGACGGCACTCGACAAGGCCGTTTTCCCGGGCCTTCAGGGCGGCCCGCACAACCACACCACCGCCGCCGTCGCGGTCGCCCTGCGGGAGGCCGCGACACCAGATTTCCGGGAGTACGCGCACCGGGTCGTCGCGAATGCGAAGGCGCTCGCCGAGGCGCTTTCCGGACGCGGTTTCGATCTCATCACCGGCGGCACCGACAACCATCTCATCCTCATTGACCTGACGAGTCGCGGAGTCGCCGGGAAGCCGGCGGCGAAGGCACTCGACCGGGCCGGGATCGAGCTGAACTACAACACGGTGCCGTTCGACCCGCGCAAGCCGTTCGACCCGTCCGGGGTGCGCCTGGGAACCGCCGCGATCACGACCCGCGGGCTGTGTCCGGAGCAGATGCCCACCCTCGCCGCCTGGATCGACGAGGCCGTCAAGGCCGCCGGCGACGCGGACGAGGCGACCATCGAGCGGATCGCGGGCGAGGTCAGGGACCTGATGTCGGCCTACCCGATGCCCGGCTGGGTCTGACCGACCCAGCGGGGAACCTCCAGCCGGCCGGCCCAACGGCACCGCCGACTCCCCCTCACCCTCGGCCCGGGCGCGCACGAAGGCGCCCGGGCCGAGGCATGCCCGGCCCAGCTCCCCCGCAGCCCCGGTCGCCGTCCGCGCCGGGTGTGGCGACGTCCGGGCGGATGCCCGCGCCGCAGCGTCGCCGGTTACTGCCCGGAGTGTCTCGATCTCGATTCTGTGTACGCATCGTGACCAGGATGCGCCGTCGGTACAAGAAAATTAGTACTTGCGATTACCCTTAGTAGTTCGTTACGGTGTCCTGGCTCGCAGCAAGCGACGGGCCGTACGCCGAGTTCTGCCCTAGGCCCGTCGTCCCCTCCTAGCGATCAGCAGGGCAGAAGCGGGGGAACCACGTTCCTCCGGACGGCCACCCGCGCACGGGCGGCCGTCCTCGGGGTGAAGTCGACCGCGCCGCAGATGCGGTAAAGGCCGACCGGGCTTCCCGGCCCGAACCCGACAGCTAACCTCGCAGGCGTACGGGAAGGATCGTCGTGTACGCACGCATGTCTGGATCACCCAGGCGGGCCTTTCACCCGTCCCTCGGGCAGCCGCCGCGGCCGCACAGTGCCCGCATCCCGGGGTTGACGCAGGAAATCTAGACCCACCAGGTCCGGAATACTTTTACGCCGACAGAACGCCGGCGCACTGAGCCATGCTTCCCTCGCCGGGCGAATCGTTGCCGTAACTTTTTGATCCGTGTACGGATCAATTTCCCATCCGGACATTCAGAAGCTCTGTTCTTCATAGCAGAAACGAGATTCTTAGATGTCGCATGGAAAGCACCGCAGGTCCAGCCGTCCGAACACCTCCGGACGGGGACCCGGGCGAGGCCGCGCCGCCGTGGTCACCGCGGCGAGCGTCATCGGCGCGTCGGCGGGCCTGATGTTCACCGCGGGCCCGGCGAGCGCGGCCACCGCCTCCGACGTCACCATCGCGCAGGCGGCGCAGAACGCGGGCCTGCCGTCCTGCCGCGGGATTCCGCTGAGCACCTGGGTCGCGGTGGCGCTGGCCGAGTCGGGCGGCAACACAACGGCCCACGCGACGGTCGGTGAGGACTCCCGCGGCCTCTGGCAGATCAACATGCGCGCGCACTCGAGCTGGGTCGGTAGCCGCAACCTCTACGACCCGAACGTCAACGCCTGGGCCGCACGGCAGGTATGCGCCAGCCAGGGCATCGGTGCCTGGAGCGCCTACAAGAACGGCATGCACGTGAAGTACCTGGCCCGCGGCGCCGCGGCGGCGGCCGCGGTGGGCAGCGGCACCGGCGCCCGGACGATCTCGGCCGTCACGCCGGCCGCACCGGCCGCACCGGCCGCGACGGCACCGGCGCCCGCCAGCTCGGGCTACATGCGGCTCGGGGTCGAGGGCGTCCGCTGGGACGTGGCGCTGGTGCAGAAGCAGCTCGCCGCCATCGGCTACCCGATCACCATCGACGGCCGGTTCGGTCCGCAGACCAACCACATGGTCGTCGACTTCCAGAAGAAGAACGGCCTCGTCCCGGACGGCGTCGTGGGCCCGCTCACCCACGACAGGCTGTTCGCCTGATCCAGGGGCGGCGCGCGGCCGTCGAGCCGTCCACGTCGCGGCCCGGGCACGCCGGTGCCGGGCCGCGACGGGGCGGCGACCGGACGGCGTGGCCAAGCCCGTGGCCGGGCGGGGGTGGCGCGCCCGACACGGCCGACCTGCCGCTTCAGTGGACCGCCGGGCCGGATCCGGGCAGGCTCGGAGTTCTGGCCCGCCAGGCAGGACGCGACCAGGGCCGCCCGTCCACGAGGCAGGAGCGATTTTTGTGCTGACCAGGATCGACCATGTCGGAATCGCCGTGGCCTCGCTGGAGGAGGCCATCCCTCGTTACGAGGCGGCGTTCGGCCTGAAGGTCGCGCATCAGGAGACGAACGAGGCGCAGGGCGTGCGCGAGGCGATGCTGCTGGTGCACCACGGCGACACGGGCGGCTCCTACGTCCAGCTACTCGAGCCGGTGCGCCCGGACACCCCGGTCGGGAAGTTCCTGGCGAAGAAGGGCCCCGGCATCCACCACATCGCCTACGGCGTGGCGGACATCGACGCGGCGCTGGCGGCGCTCACCGTCACCGGGTTCGACCTGGTCAACAAGACGCCGGTGCACGGGACATCCGGAAGCCGGATCGCGTTCATGCACCCGAAGGGCCTCGGCGGGGTGCTCACCGAGCTGGTCGAGGCGGCCGAGGGCCACTGACCTCCGGCGTGACCAGCGCGGCCGGGCCCGGGGGCTGACCCGGGCCCGGCCGCGGCGGCGGTCCCACCCGCCGGCGGTCCCACCGGCACTGCGTCGCTGGTCAGCGGCGGCTCTCGGCGGCGGTCCACTTGCTGGTCGGGATCGGGTCGAGCGGCACGACCGACGTGCCGTCCCAGCGGAACCGCACGCTCGCCGCGCCCGCGCTCGGGCAGCACATCGGGTCCGCCGGGCGGTACAGGTCGTACTGCAGCGCCACCACCTCGCTGGTCGACCACACCCACCGCACGCCCGCGCTCGCGACGGCGTCCGTCCCGACGAACCGGCCGCGGTGGAAGAAGAAGGCCTGCTGCGGATGGCCGTCCACCGAGGTGGACAGCCGCCCGACGATCACGCTGAGATCGTGGGTGGGCTCGTAGCCGTCCGTGGTGATCGGTGTGTAACCACGGCCGCGGACAAGGCCCGACGCCTCCGCCAGGCTCAACGAACCGGCCACGACGGCCGAGCTGCCAGGGCCTGACGGGCTGGCCACGGCACCCGAGCTGGCCGCAGCACCCGGGCTGCGCGCGGCGCCCGGTGTGGCGGCCGGGGGTGACTGCACCGCGGTCGGCGCGGCGGACACCGCAGACGCCGCCCCGCTCAAGATGACCGCGGCGGCCAGTACGGAGATGAACACGACTCGACGCATGGCGACCGCCCCCTTGGGCCTCGTATCTGCCGACCGGCCGACCGTAGGCGCACTTCGGGCTCGCCGCCCGCTCAGGGAGTGGAATGCGCGGTTTCGGAGCAGGTCACCCGGGGGGTACGGGAGTGGGCGATCAGGTACGGGCGAGGAGCATCAGGATCATTCCACCCGACATGATCAGTCGGGATCCGCGCGGGACGACCGGTTCCGGAAAGATCCGGATCAGCCGGGCGGCCAGCTCACGGACGCGCGGGCGCGCCGGCGGCGGCGCGGCGAACCGGCGCGCCGACGGGCCGGCCAGCGCCGCCAGGCACGCCCCGCCGAAGATGACGACACACCAGGCGCCGATCGCCCCGTCGGTGCGCAGCGGCCAGCCGGCGACGCAGGCCGCCCCGGACATGCACGCCATCGCCGCCGCCTCCACGACGAGCAGCGCACAGCAGGACCACATGCCCGGCGCACTGCACCGGGGATGGGTGACGAGCCCGACGAGCAGCGCCGCCGTCAACGCCAGGTACAGCGCGAGGAACGGCCAGGAGCCGACGAGCCGGGCGGGGCCGGTGAACATGACCGCCATCCCGGCCGCGACCAGCACGTGCCCGCCCTCGATCCAGCCGTCCGCGGCGGACGCGTGCGTACGCGGCCCGTCCGCCGCCACCGGGCGGCGGAGCAGGGCGCGCATCCGCCACAAGTGGATCATTGCGACGATGATTGAGGCCACGCCGGCGGCTACGGCCAGCGGACCGGCCAGCGGAACCAGGTCCGCGGCCACCGGGTGGCGGTGGGTCACCCCCCAGCGGCGAGCTCGGCGGCCACCAGCGAGCTGATGCGACCCGCCCGAGCCTCGTCGACGATGACTTCCAGCTGTTCGATGCTCATCTGGATCCGCTGGCCGAAGTCGTCGGTGAGGACGACCCGGCGGTCGGCCGCGGCGTGGTGGTCGATGTAGAGCTCCGGGCAGCCGCAGCTGCACTTCCCACAGAACGTGATGACGCGATTCAGGGCGTCCGACCCGCTCATGGCACCTCGCACGACGACGATAAGATCATCTGAGTGTAAGCGGTCGGGCCCGCAGAGCCGACCGAATCCGCCCACCGTGGCGCCGGCGGGTGGCCGGCGGCAGGCGTGGCGGCGGGCTCAGCCGTGGCCGGCGGGCTCAGCCGTGGCGGGCGGGCTCAGCCGTGGCGGGCGGGCTCAGCCGTGGCGGGCGGCGTCCGCCCAGGCCAGGACGGCGAGCACCCGGCGGTTCTCGGTTGGCTCCGGCCGCAGCCCCAGCTTGGTGAAGATGCTCGCGATGTGGGATTCGACAGTCTTCGGGCTCAGGTGCACCCGCTGAGCGATCCCGCTGTTCGACAGGCCCTGGGCCATCAGCTCGAGGATGCGGCGCTCGCGCTCCGACAGCCCGCTCAGTCGCTGCGACTGCGGGTAGCCTGCGAGCAGCCGCGCGGCGATGTGCGAGTCGATGACCGGCTGCCCCTCGCGGAGCCGCTCGAGGGCGTCCTTCAACGCCTGCCGGTTGGTGATGTTGTCCTTGCGCATGTACCCGATGCCGGCGGCGCCACCGGCGAACAGGTCCGCGGCGAACGGGTCGTCGTCGTGCGCGGTGACCACCAGGACGCCCATCCCCGGGTGCGCCTGCCGCAGCGCGCGGGCCGTCAGCAGCCCCTCGTTGGTCCTGGTCGGGGGCATCCGCATGTCCACGATCGCGACGTCGGGCGGGGCGTCCCGCACGACGGCGAGCAGCTCCGTCCCGGTCGGCACGGAGGCGGTGACCTCCACCCCGATGGTCGCGAGCAGAACGCTGAGCGCCTCCCGGATGAGCCCACTGTCCTCGGCGATCGCAACACGCACACCGGATCTTCTCACGTCCCCCGGACGGCCCGGTCACGCACCGGGATAACCCGGGGCCGTTCCGGGGGACATCCGGTAGGAACCCCGCGTTCGCTCGGGTACACCTGACGGATGCCGGTCGGCTCCGGGCGTTCCGCGACGGCGCGGCTCGCCGCCTCGACGACGGCCACGACGCTGCTCGTGGCCGCGGCGACCGTTGCCGCCGGGTGGCCGTACTGGGAGCGCCACCGGCTGGCCGCCGTCCCGAACGTGGCGGTGGCGGTGGCGCTGGTCGTCGCCGGCATGCTGCTGCGCGGCGACCCGTCGTCACGCCGGTGTGGGGAGCTGCTGGCCCTCGGCGGCCTGTGCTGCCCGCTGACCTGGCTGATGAGCTGGGACGTCGGCCCGCTGCCGCTGATCGCCGTCCTCGGCCAGTCCGTCTACTGGGTGGCCTACGCCTGGGGGCTGCTGCTCTACCCGGGGAACACCCTGCGCGGCCGGGCCGACCGGTGGTGGGTCACATCCGCGGCGGTGATCCTGCTGGGCGGGCAGGTGCTGACGGTCGTCATCTCCCGGCCCTCCTGGAACAGCTTCACCGACGGTGTGCTGTGGCCCGCGCCGCTGCTCGTCGGCCGGGCCCGTTTCGAGGCGGCGCTGGACGTCCTGCTCGTCCTCTACGTCCTGGTGCCCGTGACGTTCGTGCTGCTGGCGGTCGCCCGGATCCGGGCGGCGCGGGGCCTGGAGCGGGTCGTCGCCGGTCCGGTGCTGCTCTCGGCGGGCTTCGTGGCGCTCGTCACCGCGGTGACCTACCCGGGCCTGATGGCCGAACCCGAGCTGGGCCGCATCGAGGACGCGGTCGCGCTGCAGGGGGCCGCGTCGATCGTCACCCCCGTCGCGCTGCTCGCCGTCGGCGCCCACCGCCGGCTGCTGCTGGCGACGACCGCCGACCGGCTCGGCCGGGAGATCGGGTCGCCGACACCGGCGTCGGTGCGGGCGGCGCTGCGGGCCCTGCTGCGCGACGCCACCCTCGAGGTCTACTACCGCCAGCCGGACACCTGCCGCCAGCCGGACACGGAGGTGCTGGTGGATCTGCACGGCCAGGTGGTGGACCTCCCCCCGGAGGACCACCGGGGGGAACGGTCGGACCGGCCGGGCCCGGAACAGCGCTGGTACGTCCCGGTGCGGTCCGCGGCCGGCGCGCCGGTCGCGGTGCTGAGCATCGATCCCGTCCTGCGCTGCCACCGGCGGCAGGTGGCGGCGGCGCTGGCCGCGGCGGCCGCGGCGCTGGAGCAGGCGCGGGCGCAGAGCGGCCTGCGCGCGCAGCTCGTCCGCCTGGGTGAGGAACGCCGGCGGGCCGCGCGCACGCAGGCCCACGAGTGGGCGCTGGTCGGGCGGGAGCTGGACGACGGCGTCCGCCGGCGCCTGGCCGAGCTCGCCGCGGCGGCGGGGGACGTCGCCCGGACGGTGTCGGAACCGGCCACCGCGCGGGCCCTGGCGGAAATCGGCGAGGGGCTGCGCGCGGCGCACGGCGAGCTCGCCGACATCGCCCGGGAGGCCCATCCCGCCGTCCTGGAGCGGGACGGCCTGCTCCCGGCGTTGGAGAGTCTCGCCGCGGGGCTGGGGCTGGGCGGCCCGAGCCTGCTGCGGGTGCCCGCCGGCCGCTTCGACACGACGGCCGAGCGGGCGATGTACGCGGCGCTCGCCGCCGCGCTGCGCGCCATCGCGGCCGCCGACGCGGTTCCACCGCCGGACACGGCCGCGGGGATGCCGGAGCCGGCCGCGGCGGGACCGGTGGTGTCAGAGCTGGCGGCGGGGCCGGGCGTGTCAGAGCTGGCGGCGGGACCAGCCGCGGCGGGGCCGACGGCGGGCAGGAGAGAGTGGGGGGCCGCCCGGGTCGAGGTGCGCGCCGAGGGCGCGATGCTCGTCGGCGAGGTCACCTGCGCGGTGCCGGTGGCCGGCGGGGTGCGCGCCGCCGCCGACCACGCCCGGGCGCTGGGCGGTTGGGTCGCCGTACGCGGTGCCGCCGGCGGCGCCACCACGACCCGGGTGACGGTCCCGTGCGGGTAGCGATCGCCGACGACAGCCCGCACTTCCGCGAGGGCCTGCGGGCGCTGCTGACCAGCCTCGGCGTGGACGTCGTCGCCGTGGTGGAACGCGGCGCCGACCTGGTCTCGGTGGTGATGGCCACACCCGCCACCGCCCCGGTGGACGTCGCCCTGGTCGACATGCGGATGCCGCCCACCGGCACCGACGAGGGGCTGCGCACCGCGCGGCGGATCAAGGCGTTCCGCCCGGACGTGGCGGTGCTGGTGTTCTCCGCCGACGACGAGGCCCCCTACGCCACCGAGCTGCTCGGCGGGGCGCTGCCGGGAACCGGCTACGCACTCAAGTCCAACATCACCCAGCGCGACGTCCTGCGCTCGACGCTGAGCCGGCTGGTGCGGGGCGAGATCGTCGTCGACGGCGACGTCGCCCGCCGGCTGGTGACCCGGCCGGAACGCGCGCCGGACCTGCTCCGGCTGGACGAGCGGGAGCGCGCGGCATTGGTACTCGCGCTGCGCGGGCAGCCGGTCGAGGTGGGTGTGCTGGCGGGTCTGCGGGCGAAGCTGGGGCTGCCGGCCGTCCCCGGCGTCAGCTGCCAGCTGCTCGCCTGGCTGCTCGCGCCGGCCGACGGCCCTGGCCCTGGCCCGACGGATCGCGCCGGCCCGCGTCTGGACGCCCCGCCCCGTGACCCCCCACAGCGTGACGGAGCCGGATGAGCCACCTCAGCACCGCGGACGTCCCCGGGGCAGGGTTGAACCTGGTCGCGTTGACCCAGGGCAGGCCCACCCGGCGGGTGGCCACCGAGCGCGGCCGGGCGAACTCCCGCAGGCCGGCGGCGCCGTGGACCCGACCGAACCCGCTGTCGCCGCTCCCGCCGAACGGCAGCGCCGGGATCGCCGCGAACGACAGCACCGCGTTGACCGAGACCATCCCGGCGTCGAGACGCGCGGCGATCTCCTCGCCGTGGGCCCGGGAGAACACGGTCGCGCCGAGGCCGTAGGCGGTGCCGTTCGCCAGGGCGACGGCCTCGTCGACGTCGGCGACGGTGCGCACGGTCATCATCGGCCCGAAGGTCTCCTCGCGCACGGCCGCGCTGTCCTCGGGGACGTCCACGAGCACGATCGGGTCGATGTACGGCACGCGCACCGACTCCGGGCCGCCGAGCAGCGCCGTCCCGCCGCGGGCGAGCGCGTCGTCGAGGTGGCGGCGGACGACCTCGCTCTGGCGGGGCAGTGTCATCGGGCCGTAGTCGGCGCCGGCGTCCGACCCGGGCCGGATGTCGGCGAGGACGCGGCGCAGCTGGGCGAGGAATGCGTCCCGGACACCGGCGACGACGTAGACGCGCTCCACCCCGGCGCAGGTCTGGCCGGCGTTCGACGTCGCCCCCCAGGCCACCGCGCGTGCCGCGGTGGCCAGGTCGGCGTCCTCCGCGACGATCGCCGCGTCCTTGCCGCCGCACTCGACGAGGACGGGGGTCAGCGTCTCGGCGCAGGTGGCCATGACCCGCCGCGCCGTCGCCGCCGAGCCGGTGAAGGCGATCTTGTCGACGCCGGCCGTGCACAGCGCCGCCCCGGTCTCGGCGAGCCCGGTCACCGCGGTGAACACGCCGGGGGGCAGGTCCGGGTTCGCGGCGGCGAACGCCTCGGCCAGGTACACGCCGACGGTGGGCGTGAGCTCGCTGGGCTTGAACACGACGGTGTTGCCCGCGGCCAGCGCGTAGGCGATGGACCCCATCGGCGTCAGGACCGGGTAGTTCCACGGGCCGATCACGCCGACCACGCCGTAGGGCAGGTGGTCGATGCGGGCCTTGTGGTTGGCCAGCACGAGCCCGGTGCGGACCCGGCGGGCGCGCAGGACCCGGTGCGCGTTGCGCGCCGCCCAGCGCAGCTGCTCGCAGGCCAGGAGGAGCTCGAGCCGGCCGTCGATCTCCGGTTTCCCGTTCTCCAGGTGTATGAGCTCGATCAGGTCGCGGTCGTGGGCGGCGAGCCAGGCGTCCCAGCGCAGCAGGGCGGCGCGGCGGCCCGCGAAGCCCGCGGCCCGCCACTGTCCCGCGGCGGCCCGGGCCGACCGCACGCTCGCCGCCACGTCGTCGGCGGACATCGCCAGGTAGGTCCCGATGACCTCGTCCGTCGCCGGATTGCGTGTCTCGAACTTCGCCATCGCGACCACCGTCCCGTCCCGTCTCCTCGCCCGCCTGACGCCCGCCTGACGCGGCCGGCTGTCAGCTACTTGCCCTGGAAGACCGGTGCGCGCTTCTCGGTCCGGGCGCGGCGGCCCTCCTGCGCGTCCTCGCTGGTCCAGCATGCCTGGTAGGCGGCCATCACCTCACCGGGACGCACCGTCTCGGGGTCGGCGGCCGCGTTGAACGCGCGCTTGGAGTAGGCGAGGGTCAGCGGCGCGAGGCCGGCGATCTCCCGGGCCCAGGCGAGGGCGGTGTCGAGCCCGCCGACGCGCTGGACCAGTCCCAGCTCGAAGGCCCGGCGCGCCGGGACGCTCTCGCAGCCCAGCACGATGGCGCGGGCCGCGCCGCCGCCGGCCAGCTCGGCCAGCCGGCGCAGCGTCCACGGGTCCACCGACAGGCCGAGCCGCGCCGTCGGCACCGCGAACGAGGCATCCTCGACGGCGACACGCAGGTCCGCGGCGAGCGCGAGCTGCAGCCCTGCGCCGATGGCCGGGCCGTTGATGGCGGCGATCACCGGGACGGGCGCGCCGGTGAGCGCGTGCCGCGCCCCGTAGAGCGCGTCGGTGAAGGCCTCGCCGTAGACCTGGTCGAGATCCGCGCCGGCGCAGAAGCTCGTCCCGGAGCCGGTGAGGACCACGGCACGGACACCGGCGTCCAGCGCCCGGCCGATGCCGGCGCGCAGGCCGAGGCAGTGCTCGGTGTCCAGCGCGTTGCGGCGCTCGGGCCGGTCGATCCGCACCACGGCGATCTGGGGGTCGCCGGGGCGCTCGCCAGTGCGCGCGGTGCTCTGCTCTGTGCTCTGATCGGCGTTCGGCTGGTCGGGCTGGGGGCTCTCACCGGCCGCGGGCCGGGGGTCGGACACGCCGCGAAGCTCAACGTCTATCACGGCGTCAACCCTCCCAGATCTCACCCCGCTGCTCCCGAAGTAGCGCGGAGCCACCCACCAGCACATGATCCACCAGGGTCCGCGGGGCCGGGTCGGGCAGGGCCAGGCACTCCCGGCGCAGCGTGGCCGCGGCTTCCTCCGCCTCCGCCCGCACACCCTCGAACCAGGCCGGGTCGTGCGTGTGGCCGAGCAGCAGCGCGACCCGGTCGATCGGGTCGCGCGCCCGCCACGCCGCGACCTCGGCGGCCTCCTGGTACCTGCTGGCGTCGTCGGACGTCGTGTGCGGCGCCATCCGGTAGGTGTTCGCCTCGATCAGGACGGGGCCCTGACCCGAGCGGGCGTGCTCCAGGGCCCAGGTGGTCACCGCATGCACCGCCAGCACGTCGTTGCCGTCCACCCGCACGCCCGGAAAGCCGAAGCCCGCCGCGCGGCGTGCCAGCGGCACGGGTGACTGGCGCGCGCTGGGTGTGGAGATCGCCCACTGGTTGTTCTGGCAGAAGAACACCACCGGCGCGCCGAAGCTCGCGGCCCAGACGAACGCCTCGTTCGCGTCGCCCTGGCTCATCGCGCCGTCACCGAGGTAGACCATCACCACCTGGCCGGCTGCGCCGTCGAGGCGGACGCCCAGGCCGTAGCCCACCGCGTGCAGGGTCTGCGACGCCAGCACGAGCACGTAGTTGGCCACGTTGTACGCCTCGGGATCCCAGCCGCCGTGCGTGACGCCCCGCAGCAGGCGCAGCACCTCGACCGGGGGGATGCCGCGGTGCCAGACCACGGCATGCTCGCGATAGCTGGGGAAGAGGAAGTCCCCCGGCTCGGCGGCGGCCGCCGAGCCCACCTGGGCGGCCTCCTGGCCCCGCAGCGGAATCCACAGGACCAGCTCGCCCTGGCGTTGCAGCGCCGTGGCCTCCTCGTCGAGGCGGCGCGCCCGCACCATCTCCCGGTAGAACGACTCCGTCTGCCGGGAGTCAGCACGCACAGTGAAACGCGGGTCGTCGACGAGAGTGCCGTTCGGCGCAAGCAGCCGAACACCCGTGTCGAACGGAGCGCCGTTCTCACTGCGTTCCGCCATCAACGTCATCCGTATTATTCCTGTCTGGTCGACGACACAGTTTGCGATGCCTGCGAGGAGGGGACACCCGAGGGGTAGTCATCACCCGACCCAGGGGGGCCGTCCGTCGTGTTTCAAATTGTTTGGATAGTGCTGGCAGGTCTCGTCATCGGTCTTCTCGCACGACTTATCATGCGCGGGCGGCAGGATATCCCAATCTGGCTCACCGTGGTCGTCGGTATAGTCGGCGCCCTGGTCGGAAACGTGATCGCCAGCGCAATCGGCGTGCGTAACACGTCGGGCATCGACTGGATTCGGCACATTCTTCAGGTCGGCGTCGCCGTTGCCCTGGTCGCGCTCGTCGCGCCGTTGTGGGCGAACCGCCACCAGCGCCATCCGGTCGGCCGCTAGCCCACCGGCGGGTCGGTGGGCCCGCTCCTCTTCCAGGGAGCGGGCCCGGCGGAGGTGGGGCCCGACCAAGCAGCCGTGCCCGCTAGACGTAGGCCTCGTCGACGTAGCACCAGCGCCAGTCCTCGCCCGGTTCGTACGAGCGGACGATGGGGTGCTCGTGGGTGTGCGCATGGGCACGGGCGTGCCGCGACGGAGAGGAGTCGCAGCACCCCACATTGCCACATGTGAGACACAGCCTGAGGTGCACCCATTGCGAACCGACCCGCAGACACTCTCCGCAGCCGTCCGGCGGGGTGGGCTCGACAGGTCGTACCAACGACAGATGCGGATCTTCGCCAGCGGCCATGAACCCATTCTCCATTGACCGAACACGGGCTGCCAAGCAGGCCACCATCCCGCCCCGAAATCTCAGTACGTCCTAAATTCTGGTGTGCGAAGAACCCGTGACCGTGGACACTGCCAACCGCGGCCACCGCCACCGGGCCGGAAAATGAATGGCCGCGGTTCTCAGAAGGCGGCGTGCCGCTCCACCGCGCTGAGCCAGGCCTGCGGGTGACTGGCCTGCGGGTTGTGATCGGCACCGGCGATCACCGCGAGCCGGGCACCCTCGATGGCGCCGGCCAGATCCCGCGCGGCACCGCGCAGCAGGACGTCCCGCTCGCCGACGATGACCGTCGTGGGGCAGCGGATCTCGCCCAGCCGGTCGATCATCGAGGGGTAGGCGTTGAGCTCGTGGCCGAAGGCTGCGAGGGCGGCGGGGTCGGCGTGGTCCCCATGCCCCAGCAGCGCGGTCGCGGCGGCGATGCCCTCCATGAGCGCGCCCATGCCCAGCCGGGACAGCAGATGATCACCCGCTGCCGGCGCCGCGGCGGTGTCCATCAGGATCAGCGACCGGACGGCCTCGGGGTGGGCCAGCGCGTACCGGAGCGCGATCACCCCGCCCATCGAATGCCCCAGCAGGTGCAGCGGCGCCAGCTCCAGCGTCGCGACGACGGTCTCGAGATCGCGGACGAGGTGGTCGAAGGTGTACTCCGGGCGGGCCGCCCGCCCGCTGGTTCCGTGGCCGCGGTGGTCGTAGGCCACGACCCGGCTCGACACGGCGCCGGCGAGCTCGCGGGACACCCCGGCCCAGTCCCTGGTGCTCCCACCGATGCCGTGCAGGAGCAGCAGCGGGGTGGATGAATGCGCCTGGCCCGTCCAGGTCTCGACGTGCAGCGCGAGGCCGCCGACGTCGACCCGGTGGCCGAGGTCCTTCTCCAGGACGGCGAAGACCAGGTCGTCGCGCAGCGGCACGCCGAACCGGGTGTCCCCGTAGGGGAAGGGCTCGTGGCGGTCCGTACGCCGGTAGCCGCGCCGCTCGTACCAGGCGATCAGCTCGGCGCGCAGCGAGATGACGTACAGCTCCATCCGGGCCGCCGCCCACTCGTCGCGGGCGAGTGCCTCCGCGGCGGTGAGCAGACGGTCCCCGATCCCCCGCCCCTGGATGTCCGGCTGGACGGCGAACATGCCGAAGTAGGCGCCGTCCGGGCGCCGCTGGAGCTGGCAGCAGCCGACCGGCTCCCCGGCCGGGCCGAGCGCGAGGAGCATCCGGATGTCGGGCTCGGCGAGCGCGGCGGCAAGCATCTCCGGGTCGGTGCGCTGGCCGCCCAGCAGGTCGGCCTCGGTGGTCCAGCCAACCCGGCTGTGCTCGCCCCGGTACGCGGACTCGATCAGCTCGACAAGCGCGGCGACGTCGCCCGGCCCGGCGGCGCGCAGGGTCAGCTCCGCGCGATCCCCGACGGGGTGATCCGCATCAGTGGCCATCAGGCGGCCGCGCCGAGCAGCTCGGCGGCGAGGCGGGGCAGGACGGCGCCCAGTGGCGAGTCGACGGTGAACTCCGCCCGCGCGTCGCCGCGGGTCGGGCCCTGGTTCACGATCCCGACCGGGATGCCGAGCTCTCCCGCCCGCAGTACGAACCGGTAGCCCGACATGACGGCCAGCGACGAACCGAGCACGAGCAGCCCGCGGGCGTTCTCGACCAGCGCGACCGCGGACGCCAGCCGCGCCGGCGGCACCGTGGCGCCGAAGAAGACCACGTCGGGCTCCAGGTCGCCCCCGCAGCCGGCGCACCCCACTACGACGAAACCGTCGATCGCCTCGTCGGGGAGGGTGACGTCGCCGTCCGGGTTGACCTCGGCGCCGAGCGGCGACGCGGCGGCCACCCCGGCGGCGAAGCCCAGGTTCACCGCGCGCAGGCGGCGGTCGAGCTCGGCCCGCGCACTGAGCGCCCCGCAGGCCCGGCAGCGGACCCGGGCGAGCTCGCCGTGCAGGTCGATGACCCGGAGCGACCCGGCGGCCCGGTGCAGCCCGTCGACATTCTGGGTGATGACGCCGTCGAGCAGGCCCGCGGCCTCCAGTTCCGCCAGAGCGCGGTGCCCGGTGTTGGGGCGCGCCCCGGCGACGTGGCGCCAGCCGAGGTGGCTGCGCGCCCAGTACCGGCGCCGGGCCGCCTGGTCCCGGTTGAACTGCTGGTAGGTCATCGGCGTGTGCCGGCGCAGCGAGCCGTTCGGCCCCCGATAGTCAGGGATTCCCGAGTCGGTCGACATCCCCGCTCCGGTGAGCACCACGACGCCACCGCCGGCGACAAGATCACGCAACCGGGCGAAGACCATGCCTCGAGGGTATGGCCCGCCGCCCGGACGAGGCGGCCGGGTGCCGGCGAGGCGCCCCGCGGCGCCCGGTGGTGCCGCCCACACCACAGACGTACCGTTAGTTCATGAACACGCGCTGCAAGGACCCTGCTGAGGTATCTGGTCCGAGCGCCCCGCCCTGCCACCCTGCCGGCGAGCTGACCGATCTGGCCGCCGGCCACCCGGCCGCCGCGACGACGGGCTCCTGCGTGACCTGTTCCGACGGCGTGATCGAGATGGAGATCGTCCGCCTGGAGGAGGGCGGGCTGGCCCTGGCGCGGGCGTCGGCGGGCGTCGAGGAGATCAGCATCGCGCTTGTGCAGGCGCAGGCCGGCGACACCGTCCTGGTGCACGCCGGGGAGGCGATCGCCGTCGTGTGAATGACCGGTGAACGACCGGAAGGGGTGGGAGAACCGTGTCCACAGTCGAGGATCCGATCCATATTCTCTGGATCAACGCCGGACTCAGCTGCGACGGGGACTCGGTCGCGCTCACCGCAGCCACCCAGCCCAGCATCGAGGACATCGTTCTGGGCACCCTGCCGGGTCTGCCGAAGGTGAGCGTCCACTGGCCGCTCATCGATTTCGAGTCCGGGCCGGAGCAGGGCGCCGACACCTTCATCGACTGGTTCCGCAGGGCCGACCACGGCGAGCTCGATCCGTTCGTCCTGGTCGTCGAGGGGTCCATTCCGAACGAGGACCTGATCACGAACGGCGGCTACTGGAGCGGTTTCGGGAACGACCCGGTGACCCGCCAGCCGGTGACGACCAGCACCTGGCTCGACCGGCTCGCACCGAAGGCACTGGCGATCCTCGCCGCGGGAACGTGCGCCACCTACGGCGGCATCCACGCGATGGCCGGGAATCCGACCGGGGCGATGGGGGTGCCCGACTATCTCGGCTGGGACTGGAAGTCGAAGGCGCAGATCCCCATCGTGTGCGTTCCGGGCTGCCCCGTCCAGCCGGACAACCTGTCGGAGACGATCACCTACCTGCTCTACCAGGCGAGCGGGCAGGCGCCGATGATCCCCCTCGACGACCAGCTCCGCCCGCGCTGGCTGTTCGGCGCCACCGTGCACCAGGGCTGCGACCGGGCCGGGTACTACGAGGAAGGTCAGTTCACCACGGAGTACGGCACCCCGCAGTGCCTGGTGAAGATCGGCTGCTGGGGCCCGGTGGTGAAGTGCAACGTCCCCAAGCGCGGCTGGATCAACGGGGTGGGCGGCTGCCCGAACGTCGGCGGGATCTGCATCGCATGCACGATGCCGGGCTTCCCGGACCGTTTCATGCCGTTCATGGACGAGCCGCCCGGCGCCCACGTCTCGACCACCGCGAGCGGCCTGTACGGCGCGGTCATCCGCAGACTGCGCGCCATCACGATGCGTAAGGCGGACGTCGAACCGCACTGGCGGCGGCGGGACGTCCACGCAGGCCAGGACGACGATCGCGCGCGGGAGAAGGTGCTGACATGACGACCACCTCGGCGCACACGGCAACCGATGCCCGGGACGCCCACCTGCTGGAGATGTCGTGGGACCCGATCACCCGCATCGTCGGGAGCCTCGGCATCTACACAAAGATCGACTGGCCGGCGCGCAGGGTGGTCGAGTGCCACAGCACGTCGTCCATCTTCCGCGGCTACAGCATCTTCATGAAGGACAAGGACCCCCGCGACGCCCATTTCATCACCAGCCGGATCTGCGGCATCTGCGGTGACAATCACGCCACCTGCTCGGTGTACGCGCAGAACATGGCGTACGGCGTGAAGCCGCCGCCGCTCGCCGAATGGATCATCAATCTGGGCGAGGCCGCCGAGTACATGTTCGATCACTGCATCTACCAGGAGAACCTGGTGGGGGTCGACTACTGCGAGAAGATGGTCGGCGAGACCAATCCTGAGGTACTCGAGCTGGCCTGGGCCACCGAGTCGCCGCACGCCGACGAGCACGGGTACCGGACCATCGGCGACATCATGCACGCCCTCAACCCGATCGAGGGCGAGTTCTACCGCGAGGCGCTGGGGATGAGCCGGCTCACCCGCGAGATGTTCTGCCTGATGGAGGGGCGGCACGTCCATCCATCCACGCTCTACCCGGGTGGCGTGGGCACGGTGGCCTCCGTCCAGCTGTTCACGGACTACCTCACCCGGCTGATGCGCTACATCGAGTTCCTCAAGCGCGTCGTCCCGATGCACGACGATCTCTTCGACTTCTTCTACAAGGCGCTGCCCGGCTACGAGGAGGTCGGCCGGCGGCGGATCCTGCTCGGCTGCTGGGGGGCGTTCAACGAGCCGGAGCGGTGCGACTTCACCTACCGGAACATGGCCGACTGGGGCCGGAGCATGTTCGTCACCCCGGGGGTGGTCGTCGACGGCAACCTGGTCACGAACAACCTCGTCGACATCAACCTCGGCATCCGCGTCCTGCTGGGCAGTTCGTACTACGACGACTGGGACGACCAGCCGCTGTTCGTCACCCACGACCCGCTGGGGAACCCGGTCGACCGGCGGCACCCGTGGAACCAGACCACCATCCCCCACCCGAGCCGGCGCGACTTCGACGACAAGTACTCGTGGGTGATGTCGCCGCGCTGGTTCGACGGCATCGACCACCTGCCTCTCGACACCGGCGGCGGCCCGATCGCCCGGCTGTGGAGCACGGCGCTGTCCGGGCTGGTCGACATCGGCCACGTCCGCGCGACCGGGCACAGCGTGCGGATCACGCTGCCGAGGTCGGCGACGGTCGGCGAGCGGACCTACGAGTGGACGATCCCCCGCTGGAGCAACACCCTGGAGCGCAACCGCGCCCGCACCTACTTCCAGGCGTACGCGGCGGCCTGCGCGCTGTACTTCGCCGAGCAGGCGCTGGCCGAGGTCCGGGCGGGCCACTCGAAGACGTGGGAGTCCTTCGACGTCCCCGACGAGGCCATGAGCTGCGGGTTCACCGAGGCCGTCCGCGGGGTGCTGTCGCACCACATGATCATCCGGGACGGCCGGATCGCGAACTACCACCCGTACCCGCCGACGCCGTGGAACGCCAGCGTGCGCGACGTGTTCGGCACGCCCGGCCCGTACGAGGACGCGGTGCAGAACACCCCGATCTTCGAGCAGAACCCGCCGGAGTCGTTCAAGGGGATAGACATCATGCGCACTGTCCGCAGCTTCGACCCGTGCCTGCCCTGCGGGGTGCACATGCACACCGGCGCCGGGCGCACGCTGGACGTCGTCCACACCCCGCACGCCTTCACCCCCGCCGGGTGATCACGATGGCAGTGGGGACGGCGGTCGCGAGCACGGACCCGCGGGGCGCGGCCGGCCCACGGGCCCCGGCCGAGCGCGACTCGGCCGGCCCGCGGAACTCGGTCGACCCGCGCGCGGCGGCGGCCCGGGTGGACGACCTGCTCACCCGGCTGGAGCAGCTGGGCGACAGCCGGACCAGGGTGCTGGCCGAGGAGATCGTCCGAGCACTGATGGAGTTCTACGGGGCGGGCCTGGCCCAGCTCACGGTGATCGCGGGCGCGGAGAACGTGCGGGCCTTCGCGGCGGAGCCCCACCTCGGGGCGCTGCTGGCCATGCACGGCCTGCACCCGGTGAGCACCCGGCGCCGGGTCGAGGAGGCCTTCGCGCGGCTCGGGGAGCTCCCCGGGGCACACACCCTCCGCTTCGAGATCACCGGCACGGAGGAAGATCCGGTCGTCACCGTCCGCTCGTCGGGCCGGCCGCCCGGCCCGACGGTGGTCGCCGCGGTCGAGGACGCCGTCGAGACGGCCGCCCCCGAGGTGACCGTGCTGGTCGAGGGGGCCGGGGCCGCCGCGCCGGGCGACCTCGCCGCGGGGCGGGCCCTGCTCCCCGTGGTCGGGGTGGGCACCTCGTGACCGCGACGCTGCGCCGCTACCTCGCGCCCGGCACCGGCCCCGGCGCCGCGCGCTGCGAGCTCTGCGGCGAGCGGATCGCCGAGGAGCACGGGCACATCACCGACCTGGACACCCGCTCCATCCTCTGTTCGTGTCCCGGCTGCCGGCTGCTGTTCACCCGGGCCGGCGCCGGCGGCGGCCGCTACCGGGCGGTGCCGACGAGGTACCTGTTCGCGGCGGCCTTCCCCGCCGGGGCCGAGCTGCTCGCGGCGGCGGGCATCCCCGTCGGGCTGGCCTTCTTCGTGATCCACGACGGGGCGGTGGGCGCATTCTACCCGAGCCCGGGAGGCGCGACGCACTGCGAGCTGCCGGCCAGCACGACGGCCAGCGGCTTCGATGCCGACCTGGCCGCGGCGGTGGGCTGGCAGCTCACCCCCGAGGTCGAGGGTCTGCTCGTGCACACCACCCGGGACGGCCAGAGCGGCTACCTGCTGCCGATCGACGCCTGCTACCGGCTGGTCGGCGAGCTCCGGCTGCACTGGCGTGGCTTCGACGGCGGCTCGCAGGCCCGGCAGCGGCTCGCCGCCTTCCTCGCCGACGCCCGCCGCAGGGCGGGTTCGCCTGACAGCGGAGCGGGTTCGCCTGACGGCAGGGTGGGGGCCCGCGATGGCTGACCTGAGCTTCGACTGCCTCGACGTCTCGCCGCAGCGTTACGCGGCGGCCCCGACGCTGCTTTTCCGGCTGCGCATCGCCGAACGCGGCGGCGAGCGGCTGCACGCGCTGGCGCTGCGCTGCCAGATCCGCATCGACCCGGGCGCCCGGCGCTACGACCCCGCCGAGTCCCGCGCGCTCACCCACCTGTTCGGGACGGGCCCGGGCCCGCCGCACCCGATCCAGTTCGCCACGGTCTCCACGGTGGTGCCGGGCTTCGCCGGCTCCACCGAGACCGAGCTCGCCGTGCCCTGCGGCTACGACCTCGAGGTCGCGTCCGGGCGGTACTTCGGCTCGCTGCGCGACGGGGTGATCCCGCTGCGGCTGATGTTCAGCGGGACGGTGTTCGGGATCGGCCCGAACGGCCTGCGGGTCGAGCAGGTGCCCTGGCATCTGGAGGCCGGCTACCGGCTGCCGGTCGCGACCTGGCGGGAGCTGATCGACATGTACTTCCCCGGCGAGGCGTGGCTGCGGCTGGACCGGCGCACCGTCGACGCGCTCGCGCGGTACCGCCTGGAGCGCGCCATCCCGACCGCGGACGCCGCGATCACCTCCCTGCTGTCCGGAGCGACACCATGAGCACTCATGACGGCGACGGCGCCCCCGCCCGGGCCGACCCGGTCGGCTTCCTCGACGACGCGGCGCGGGCGGTCTCCGACACCGTCCTTTACGAGGGATACCTCCTCTACCCGTACCGGGAGGACGCGCTGAAGAACCGCCACCACTGGCAGTTCGGCGTGCTGATGCCGCCGGCGTTCGCCGCGGCGGGCACCGGCGAGCACTCCGCCGCCCGCACCGAGTTCCTCCTGGACGGCGGCCCGGGCACGACGCTCCGGATCGGTGCCCGGTGGCTGTGGGAGGGCGGCGGCGCCCGCGGCGACGCGGCGGGGGCGCTCTCGGTGCGGGTCGGCGAGCTGGCGGGCGAGCCCGTCCGGCGGGGCCTGGTGCTCGGCGGGCCGGAACCGGGACGCGGCGAACTGCTGCTCGGCGCGCAGGCGCTGCCCGGCCCCTACGGCGGGTACCGGATCCACGCCACCGTCCGCAACGTCTCCGTCCCGCCCGGCCAGCCGCCCGCCGACCGGGACGCGGCGCTGGGCCGGGCGTTCGTCGCCGTCCAGGTGGTGGCCCGGGCGTACGGCGGTTGTTTCCTCTCACTGGCCGACCCGCCGGAGTGGGCGGCGGACGCCGCGCGGGCCTGCGTCAACGAGCGGCTGTGGCCGGCGCTCCTCGGCCGCCCGGGCCGCCCGGGCCGCTCGGACACGGTGCTTGCCGCGCCGATCACCCTGCCCGACCATCCCGAGATCGCGGCGGAGAGCCCGGCCGCGTTCTGCGACGCCACCGAGATCGACGAGATGCTGGCCCTGCGGACGTCCACGCTCACCGACGCGGAGAAGCTGGCGGCGCGCACGGGCGATCCGCGGGCCGCCGAGCTGCTCGCGTCCGTCGCGGAGCTCGCCCCGGCGATGGCCGAGAAGCTGCACGGCCGCGGCCGGGTCATCCCACCGCCGGCTCCGGGCCCGGCATCAGACGCGACACCGGGCGCGGAGCCGGCGGTGGGCAGCGCGGTGCGGCTGCGACCCCGGCCCGGACGGATGCTGACCGGCCCGCTGACCGGTCTGGCGAGCGGGGCCGCGACCGGCAGCGACGCGCAGGACATGTTCATCGACGGCCGCGCCGCCACCGTCGCCGCCGTCCTGCACGACGTGGACGGCCGGACCCATGTGGCGGTGACCCTGGACGACGACCCCGGCGCGGACCTGCGCCGGGAATTCGGTCGCTTCCTGTACTTCACCCCTGACGAGCTGGAGCGGCAATGAGTTGGACAGTGAACCAGTGAGCACGCTGGTGGCCGGCGTCGGCAACATACTGCTCGGCGACGACGGCTTCGGCGTGCAGGTCGCCCGCCACCTGCGGCGCACCGGCCCGCCGCCGCGGGTGACCATCGCCGACTACGGGACCAGCGGGCTGCACCTGGCCTTCGACCTGTGCTCCGGCGGTTATTCGACGGTGGTGCTCGTCGACGCGCTCGGACGCGGGTACGAACCAGGCACGGTGTCCCTCGTGGACCTGACCGACGTGCGGGCGCCGTCCGAGGTCGACGCGCACGGGATGCGCCCGGACGTCGTCCTCGACCTGGTCGACACGCTCGGCGGGCATCTCGACCGGGTGCTGCTGGTCGGCTGCGAGCCGGCCTCGGTGGATCACCAGGTCGGGCTCTCGCCGCCGGTGGCGGCCGCCGTCGAGCCGGCGGCGCGCCTCGTCCGGTCGGTCATCTCCGGCCAGTCCGAGATCGACGGCGCGCCCGGGATCACAGTCAGGCGGATCGAGACCCAACGGGAGGAATGATCATGTCGCACTGGATGGTGCTCGCCGCGGTCGCGGTCGGAGCCGGCGCAGCCACTGTCGTCATCGCCCCCGATCTGCGCCGATACCTCGAGTTCAGCAGGATGTGATCGGCGTGTGTCTCGGTATTCCGGGTGAGGTCGTGGAGATCCGGCCAGACCGCCCGGACATCGCGACGGTGGACGTCAGCGGGGTGCGGCGGGCGATCAACATCGGGTTGCTCGACGAGCACCCGCCGCGCCCAGGGGACTGGGTCCTCATCCACGTCGGGTTCGCGCTGTCCCTGATCGACGAGACCGAGGCGCGGGCGGCGCTGGACTTCCTCACCGGCATCGGGCGTGCCTACGACGACGAGCTGGCCGCGCTGCGCGCCTCGTCCATCGACTAGCGCGGGCGACAGGCCACGCGGAGCGGCGATCGACCACGGAGAGGCGGAGGAGATGCGCTTCGTCGACGAGTACCGGGACGCGGGCACCGCGCGGGCGCTGTCCGCCCGGATAGCCGAGCTCTGTGAGCCGGGCCGGACGTACGCGTTCATGGAGGTGTGCGGCGGGCACACGCACACGATCTACAAGCACGGCCTGGAGGACCACCTGCCACCGGCGGTCTCGTTGGTGCACGGCCCGGGCTGCCCGGTGTGCGTCATCCCGATGGGACGGGTCGACGACGCCATGCACATCGCCCGCCAGGACGGCGTCATCATGACCTCGTTCGGCGACATGATGCGGGTACCGGGCAGCCACGGCTCGTTCTTCGACGCCAACGCCGAGGGCACCGACATCCGGATGGTCTACTCGCCGCTGGACTCGCTGAAGATCGCGCGGGCGAACCCGGACCGGCAGGTCGTGTTCATGGCGATCGGCTTCGAGACGACGACGCCGTCCACAGCGCTGACGGTGCGGCGGGCGGCGGCCGAGGGACTGACGAACTTCTCGATCTTCTGTAACCACATCACGATCGTTCCGGCGCTGCGGGCGATCCTGGACTCCCCCGACGTGCGGATCGACGGGTTCGTCGGCCCCGGGCACGTCTCGACGGTGATCGGCTGCCGGCCGTACGACTTCATCCCCCGCGACTACGGCCGGCCGCTGGTGGTCTCCGGGTTCGAGCCGCTGGACATCCTGCAGTCCATCCACAAGCTGCTGCGGCAGCTGCGGGACAGGCGCTGCGAGGTGGAGAACCAGTACACCCGGGTGGTGGCGGCCGAGGGGAACCCGGTCGCGCTCGCCGTGATCGACGAGGTGCTGGAGCCGCGGCCGGACTTCGAGTGGCGCGGGCTGGGCCGCATCCCGTGGTCGGCGATGCGGGTGCGGGAGCGGTACGCCGCCTTCGACGCCGAGCGGATCTTCGCGCCGCCGGGTGCCCGGGTCGAGGACCCGAAGGCCTGCCAGTGCGGCGAGGTGCTGACCGGGGTCATCAAGCCGTGGGAGTGCAAGGTCTTCGGCACCGGCTGCACCCCGGAGACGCCGATCGGTGCCTGCATGGTCTCCCCCGAGGGCGCCTGCGCCGCCTACTACAACTTCGGCCGCGCCCGGCACCGCGCCACCGAGCCCGCGAAGGAGATGAGCCGAGCATGACCGCGGCGAAGGTGGCCGCCGGCCGGAGCGAGAGCGGCGTCCTGGACCGGGTCGAGGCCGCGCGGCGACGCCGACCGAAGCTGCGCGACACCCACATCACCTCGGCGCACGGCGCGGGCGGCAAGGCCACCGCGACCCTCATCGACGCCGTGTTCCTGGAGGGGCTGCGCAACCCGCTGCTGGAACCGCTCGAGGACGCGGCGGTGTTCACCGTGGACGGGACGCGCCTGGCGCTGACGACCGACTCGTTCGTCGTCACCCCGCTGTTCTTCCCCGGCGGTGACATCGGTGATCTCGCCGTGAACGGCACGGTCAACGACCTCGCGGTCGCCGGGGCACGCCCGCTGCACCTGGCCTGCGCGGTCATCCTCGAGGAGGGGATGGCCGTCGACGACCTGCGCCGGATCGTGGCCTCGATGGCCCGCGCGGCGACCGACGCAGGGGTGTCGATCGTCACCGGGGACACGAAGGTCGTCCAGCGCGGGCGGGCCGATGGCTGCTACGTCACGACCACCGGCATCGGGCTCGTCCCCGCGGACGTCCGCCTGGGCGCCGCGCGGGCCCGGCCGGGCGACGCCGTCCTGGTCACCGGGCCGATCGGCGACCACGGGATCACGGTGCTGCTGGCCCGCGGCGAGCTCGACATCAGCGCGGACCTCTCCTCCGACACCGCCCCGCTGGCCGAGCTGACGTCCCGGCTGCTGGAAGCGGTCGGGGCGCCGGCGGACGGTCCGGGGGTGCGGGCCATGCGCGACGCGACCCGCGGCGGGGTGGCGACGATCCTCAACGAGGTGGCGACCGCCGCCGGGGTCGGAGTGATCGTCGACGAGGACGCGGTGCCGGTGCGGCCCACCGTGCGCGGGGCCTGCGAGCTGCTCGGCCTCGACCCGCTGTACGTCGCCTGCGAGGGCAGGATGGTGGTGATCGTCGCCCCCGAGGTGGCCGAGGCGGCGCTGGCCGCGCTGCGCTCGCACCCGCTGGGCGCGGACACGGCGGTGATCGGGCGGATCGCCGACGACCCGCCGGGCATGGTGCTGCTCAACACCGCGTTCGGCGGGACCCGCATCGTCGACCTGCTGGTCGGCGACCCGCTGCCGCGGATCTGTTGACCGGGCTGGCGCGGTGCACGAGCTCTCGGTCACCGTCGAGCTGGTCGACATGGTCGCCCGGCGGGTCCCGGCGGACGTCCAGGTGACCCGGGTGGCGCTCGAGATCGGGCGGTTGTCCGGGGTGATGACCTCGCCGCTGCGCTTCTGCTTCGACCTGGTCGCCGCCGGGACGTCGCTCGACGGCGCCCGGCTCGACATCGCCGAGCCGCCGGGGCGGGGCCGCTGCCGCCGGTGCGGGGCCGACGTCGACCTGCCGGACCTGCTCACGCCGTGTGGCTGCGGAAGCCATGAGATCGAGCTGACCGGCGGTGAGGAGGTCCGGATCACCGCCGTCGAGGTGCGCTGACGGTCGGCGGGACCAGCGGACGAGCCAAGCCGAACGGGAGGGCTGAGCGGGACCAGCGGACGAGCCAAGCCGAACGGGAGGGCTGAGCGGGACCAGCGGACGGGCCGAGCCGAATGGCCGGGTGGGAGGGACGGGCGGGAGGGGCTGAGGGAGCGGAGGTGGGCTGATGTGCGGGACCTGCGGTTGTGATGACAGTCGGGAGGCGGCTGAGGCGCGGACGCTGCGGCTCGAGGTGGACGTGCTGGCGCGCAACGAGGAGTCGGCGCGGGACAACCGGGCGTGGCTGGCGGCCCGGCGGGTGTCGGCCGTCAACCTGATGAGCTCGCCGGGCGCGGGCAAGACGACGCTGCTGGAACACACGATCCGCGCCGTGGCGGGGACCGTCACCTGTGCCGTCGTGGAAGGCGACCAGGAGACACCGCTGGACGCCGAGCGCATCCGTGCCACCGGCGCCCGCGCCGTCCAGGTGAACACCGGCACCGGCTGCCATCTGGAGGCGGCGATGGTCGGGCGGGCTCTGCGGGAGCTCGACCCGCCGCCCGGGGCGGTGGTGCTGATCGAGAACGTCGGCAACCTGGTCTGCCCGGGGCTTTTCGACCTCGGGGAGTCGGCCCGGGTCGTGCTGGCCTCGGTCACCGAGGGTGAGGATAAGCCCAGCAAGTACCCGCACATGTACCGGGTCGCCGACCTGGTCCTGCTCACCAAGGTCGACCTGCTGCCCTACCTCGCCTTCGACGGCGACCTGTTCGCCGGGTCCGTGCGGCTGGTCAACCCGTCCGCCCCGGTGCTGCCGGTGTCGGCGACCGCCGACACCGGGCTCGCCGACTGGTACGGCTGGCTGCGCGCACGATCATGCCCGCCAACCACCGGCGGCCCGCCCTGATCTGCCCCACTCCGTGTTCTCGCCGCCCAGTTATGCTGCCAAGTTATGGAGCCCACCGATTCTGGTGCTCGACTCCTCGCCGTTTGACTTCTTTCTCGCCGTTTCAGACAGAATTCCCAGCGAAATTCGCCCAGAAATGGCGAGTGGGATGCCAAATGGCGAGCAGGCCGGCCCGGCGTGCGGGGCTTTTGTCCCGGCGTGCGGAGCTTTGTTCGGTCCCGTGCGCAGCGTCTGCCAGTCAGGTGCGCTGCTGGCCGCGGGCGTTCGCGACCATCGCCTGGCCGAGGCTGATCCCGCCGTCGTTGCAGGGCACCCGGGAGTGGGTCAGGACGGTGAAGCCCCGGTCGACCAGCCCGTCCATGATCTCGCCGAGCAGCCGCAGGTTGCCGAAGACACCGCCGGAAAGCGCCACCGTTCCCGCCGGGCATGCCGGGAGCCCCGGGCGGCCCGGGGCTCCCGGGCCGCCCAGGAGGCTGTCGCGCAGGGCGGCGCAGATGTCGACGGTGAGCCCGGCCAGCGTGCTGTGGAACCGGGCGGCGATCACCGTGGGGTCGACGCGTTCGCGCAGGTCGTCCACGACGCCGCGGATCAGGTCGGCGCCCGGCATCAGCAGCCCGGCACCCGACGGCGGGGGGCTCGCCGGGTAGCGGCCGTAGTCGCCGGGGGCGGCGATCCGCTCCAGCTCGATCGCGGCCTGCCCTTCGTAGGTGATCGTGTCCCGGACGCCGACGAGAGCCGCGACGGCGTCGAACAGCCGTCCGACGCTGCTGGTCAGCGGGGCACCCACCGGGGACGGGGCGGCACCGGACCTGGCCAGGGCGGCGACCGCGTCCCAGCGGTCGGCGTTGCGGCGGGCGACCGCGAGGCGGTCCGGGTCGGCGACGCCGGCGGCGAGCAGGTGGGCGGCGGCCATCCGCCATGGTGCCCGGATCGCGGCGACGCCCCCGGGCATCGGGACGGGCGTGAGGTGTGCGAGCCGGGTGAAGCCGGCCAGGTCGGCCCACAGGAACTCCCCGCCCCACAGGGTGCCGTCCGGACCGAAGCCGAGGCCGTCGAAGGCCACACCGAGCACCGGCCCGGGATGGCCGTTGTCCGCCAGGCAGGAGGCGATGTGCGCGTGGTGGTGCTGCACACCGACGACCGGCAGGTCCTGCTCCAGCGCCCACTTCGTGGACAGGTACTCCGGGTGCAGGTCGTGCGCTACCAGTTCGGGCGAGATGTCGAACAGCCGGCGCAGGTGGTCGATCCCGCTGACGAACGACCGCAGCGTCTCGTGGTTCTCCAGGTCCCCGATGTGGCCGGAGAGGTACGCCCGCCGCCCCGCCGCCAGGCACACGGTGTTCTTCAGCTCGGCCCCGCAGGCCAGCACCGGCCGCTGGACCTCCCAGGGCAGCGGCAGCGGCTCCGGGGCGTAGCCGCGGGAGCGGCGCACGAGCGTCTCCCGGCCGCGCACCGACCGGGCGACCGAGTCGTCGAGCCTGGTGTGGATGGCCCGGTCGTGGGCGAGGAAACCGTCCGCGACCGGGCTGAGCGCGGCGAGGGCCTCCTCGTCGCGGTACACGATCGGCTCGTCGGAGATGTTGCCGCTGGTCAGCACGATCGGGCCGGGCAGCAGGCCGAGCAGGAGGTGGTGCAGCGGCGTGTACGGCAGCATCACGCCGAGCGTCCCGGTGCCCGGCGCCACCGCCTCGGCGACCCGGCCGGCGCACCGGCAGCGCTCGACCAGGACGATCGGCCGGCGCCGCCCGGTGAGCAGGAGGCGCGCGGTGGGGTCGAGGCAGCACATCTCCTCGGCGGTCGCCAGGTCGCGCACCATGACGGCGAACGGCTTGGCGTCCCGGTGCTTGCGCCGGCGCAGGGTCGCCACCGCGGACCCGTCCGCGGCGAGCACGGCCAGGTGGTACCCGCCCAGCCCCTTCACCGCGAGAATCCCGCCGCCCCGCAGCAGCCCCGCTGCTCGCTCCAGCGGCTCGTCGGACGTCGGCGACGCGGCGGCGGTGGGCCGGAAGCTGAGGGTGGGGCCGCAGTCCGGACAGCACACCGGCTGGGCGTGGAAGCGGCGGTCGGCCGGGTCGTCGTACTCCGCCCGGCACCGCGCGCACATCCGGAATCCGGCCATCGTCGTGGCCGGCCGGTCGTAGGGGACGTCCCGGATGATCGTGAAGCGGGGGCCGCAGTTGGTGCAGTTGATGAACGGGTAGCGGTAGCGCCGGTCGGCCGGGTCGGCGAGCTCGGCCAGGCAGTCCGCGCAGGTGGCACTGTCCGCGCAGACCCGCGTCCGCGGCCCGGCCCCGCCGCGGGCCGGGTCGCTGGGGGCGATCCGGAACCCCGGCGCCGCCGGCCCGGCTCCGGGCGGCGCGGGACCGCCGGAGACGTCCACGCTGTCGATCTGGGCGAGCGGCGGCGCCTCCTCGCGCAGCGCGGTCAGGAACGCGGCGACCTCCGGGCCGGCGCCGTCCAGCGCTATGTGGACGCCCTCAGCGTCGTTGGAGACCTGGCCGCTCAGGCCGAGCCGGGTCGCCAGCCCGTAGACGAAAGGGCCGGAAACCGACGCCCTGCACGATTCCGGTCACCTCGACCTCGACCTGCTCTCGCGACGTCATTCATCCAGTCTCGCCCATTCATCCAGCCTCGCCCAGCGGGCGTCCGAAGGCCTCTCCGAAGACGAGCTCCTCGACGGGACGGCGCCGCAGGTTGCTGGGGAAACCGCGCTCGGGATAGCCGACCGCGAGGTGCGCGGCGGTCGCGTAGCCGTCCGGTATGTCGAGCAGCTCGGCGACCTTCGGTTCGTCGGCGACCAGCAGCGTCGTCAGCGCGGTGGCCACCCCGGCGCCGCGCAGCGCGAGGCAGAGATTCTGCACGATCGGGTAGACCGACGCCCCGCCGACGATGCTCAGCCGGTCCAGCTCGGTGTCGGTGGGATGCAGCGCCGCGAGCTTCGCGCACACCACGACCAGCACGGGGACGTCCGCCAGGGTGCGCGCGAAGTGGTCGGCCTCGGTCGGCGTGCTGATCCCGCGCTCGTCGAGGTAGGGCTGCCAGCGGGCCAGGTAGAGGTTGGCGAGCACCCGCCGGCGCTCCGGGTCCCGGACGACCACGAACCGCACCGGCTGGCGGTTCCCGCCCTGCGGGCCGAACCGGGCGGCGTCGAACGCGGCGACGAGGACGTCGTCGGGCACCGGGTCGGGCCGGAACCGCCGGCAGGTGCCCGTCGTGCGCATCGCGTGTGTCAGCTTCATGGGTCGATCCTGGTCGACGGAGGCGTCACCGGACGAGGCGTCACCGACGGAGACGTCGTCGAAGGAGACGTCGACCTGCTGGAAGCTCTTGAACTGCTCCGCCTGGGCATACGAGGTGTAGACCCGCCGGTCGGAGTCGGTGAGGACGACGTCGTCCACGAACGGGGTGAGCAGCGCGCGCGGGTAGAGCCGTCCGGCGCGCACGGTGTTGATCTCCATCGCGAACACGATCACCGCGGCGAGCAGGTACAGCCAGGTCATCAGGCCGAGGACCAGTGCGAACAGGCCGTAGACCTGCGTGCGCCCCTGTAGCTGGTACTGGAGGAGGTAGGTCCCGGCCGACTGGAGCAGCTGCCAGCCCAGCGCGGCGATCGCGGCTCCGGGCAGGATCTGGCCGAACGTCACCGACTTGACCGTGAGCAGCCGGAACGCCATCAGGATCAGGCCCGTGTTCCCGGCGATGCCGAGCACCACCGCGAGGACCTGCGCGCCGGCACCGAGACCGGTGCCGAGGTCGCCGGCCCGGGTGGTGATCGCGGACAGCAGGGTCGTCAGCACGACACCGAGCCCGAACAGGCCGATGAGGCCGAAGCTGCGCACCCGGGCGAAGAAGGGGTTCGGCCGCGAGCGCCGCGGCACCGCCCAGACCGTGTCCAGCGCGTTCCCGAGCGCGCGGGCCACCCCGAGGCTGCCCCAGATGCTGCCGAGCACACCGATCGCCACCGCCACGGCACTCCCGCGCAGGGCCTGGACGTCGCTGCGGAGCTGGTCACCGATGATCGGGAACTGGCTGAGCGCGGAGCTCACCACCTGCTCCTGGATGTCGGGATGCCCCGCGAGGACGAAGCCGAGGCCGGTCGTGAGCAGCAGGAGCAGCGGAAACAGGGAGAGGAATCCGTAGAACGCGATCAGCGCGGCGAGGTAGCCGCCCTGGTCCTCCGCGAACTTGTAGATCACCGCGAGCGGGAACGCGACCCTCGGCCTGCTCTGCTGCGCCCGATCCAGCCGAGCGCCGAGCGCCATCCCGCGCCTCCTCGTCTCGATGCGTCGCAGGCGGCGGCACACCGGTAAGAACTGGACCTACCTCCGCGATCGTAGGGATGTATTCCACCGACGCGGCGCAACGCACGCGGGATCTCCAGCCGGCTGTCACCCCGGCGACCTGTCAGCGTGTGGGCTGGTAGATCCGGGTGTGCTCCGACGTGGCGATCTCCGCCCGCTCCGGGACGGACTCGTCGAAATGGGTGATCTCCTGGCCCAGCACACTGTTGAGCACCCAGTCGGTCGCCACCCTGACCCGGTTCGCGCCCGCGGGGAGCGCGGCCAGGTGGTAGGCCCGGGTCAGCAGCGCCGCCGGCGGCCCGCTCAGGGTGAGGCCGAACGGGTTCGCCACCGCGGCGCGGCCACCGAGATCCACCACGAAGCCCAGGTCACGGTGCCGGTACCGGCGCGGCGAGCCATACCCGAGCGAGGCGGCCACGTTGCGGGCCGCCGTCCGGCCCTGGCGGATCGCGTGCTGCGCGGTCTGCCCGGCCGGCGCTCCCCCGCGCGTCACGTCGGGGACGGCGGCGGCGTCCCCGAGCGCGAACACCCCGTCCGCGGTGGGCACGCGGAAGAACTCGTCCACGATCAGCCGGCCGTGCGCGGTGGGCAGCCCGAGCGCGGCGACGAGCGGGCTGGGGCTCACGCCGGCGCACCAGACGACCGTGTGGGTCGGCACGCCCGTGCGGGTGCGGACCGTCGGCCCGCCAGCCGCGAGCGTGACCGCCTCGGCCCCGATCTCCACCACCGACGTGCCCAGATGGACCTCGACCCCACGCCCGGCGAGCACCCGCGCGGCGCGATGCCCCAGCGCCGGCGCGAGCTCGTGCAGCACCCGCGGCGCGTGATCCACCAGCAGCCAGCGGACGTCGGACGGCCGCAGCCGCTGGTAGGCCGCCGCGGCGTGCCGGGTGAACCCGACCATCTGCGCGGCGAGCTCCGTCCCGGTGTAACCGCCGCCGACCACGACGAACGTACACAGCGCCGCCCGGCGGCGCGGGTCGTCGGCGGCGTCGGCCAGCTCCAGCCGGCGCAGGACGTGGTCGCGCAGCGCCACGGCCTCGTCGAGGTTCTTCAGCCCGAGGGCGTGCTCGTCGAGGCCGGGCACGTCCAGGGTGCGGGTGACCGAGCCGGGCGCGAGGACCAACCTGTCCCAGCCGACGGTCCGGGTGGTGGCGTCCGCGGAGCGCACCGTGACCGTGTGCGCGGACAGGTCGGCGGCGACGACGTCACCGAGCCGCAGCAACGTGCGACGCAGGACGGCACGCAGCGCCACGGCCAGGTGGCGGGGCTCCACCGTGCTGGCGCAGACCTGCGGCACCAGCGAGGTGTAGAGCAGATGGTCCACGGGTGAGACCACGGCAAGCTCCGCGCGACCGGCGGGAAGCGCGGATTCCAGCCGGCGCAGCAGGCTCACCCCGGCGAAGCCGCCACCGACGACGACCACCCGGGAAACCCCGGCCCGGCCGAAGTCAGTCGGGGCCGTCGAGCCCGTCCGGTCCGCCCGGCCCATCGGGCCTCGCTGCTCCGTCGGGTCCGGCCGCCGCCCCGGCGTCGGCCGCCCGGTCGGCTTCCACGGCACCTCCGGGACCGACCCGACCACGGCTGCTCCCCCGATGATATGAATATCGACATGATCGGCGAAAATTCCTCGGCGGACGGTGTCCCATCGGGAGAAGTCCCGACGGAAAACCCTTCGATGGACAACGCCGCCGCCTATGTCGACGGCTACGGTGTGCGATCCCGTCCACTGCGCGAAATTCTCTCGCTGTTGACCCGTGGCAGCCAGCCGATCGAGGTTCTGATAGCCCGGACCGCGACACCGCGGCGCGCGGTCGAGGAGCTTCTGCGCAGCCTTGGCGAGGATCTCACCGAAAACAAGCACGGCCACCGGATACGGCCGGAATTGACCGCCGGGTATCGCGCCCGATTCGCTCTGGACGAGCTGGAACCGGCCGACGCCCGCGCCAGTGGCGACGCCCGCGCCGGTGCCGACGGCCTCGCCGCAAGCCGTGTCGGCGGCGGCGCCGGCAGCGGCGTCGAGCTCGACGCCCTGGGCCGGCTGATCGCGGCTGCCCCGGCGCCCCGCCGGGATCTCGACCACGTGGCGGCGACCGCCGCGACGCTGGCCCGCCGCGCGGCCTGGCTCACCAGCACCTACGACCTGGCCGGCCGGCGGGTGCTGTTCGTCGGCGACCACGACCTGACCTCGGTGGCGCTGGCCCGGCGGCAGCCCGGCGTCGAGATCACCGTGATCGACCTGGATGAGCGGACCCTCGCCTACATCGACGCCACGGCACGATCCGAGGGACTGTCGATCCGCACGCTGTTCGGCGATCTGCGATTCACCCTGCCGCCCGCCGCGCGGGAGTGGGCGGACCTCGTCCTCACCGATCCGCCGTACACCCCCGAAGGGGTCGGCCTTTTCCTCGGGCGAGCGCTCGCCGGCCTGGGTGACCGGAAAAACGGAGTCGTCGTCGTCGCCTACGGCCACAGCCGGCTCCATCCGATGCTGGGTTTTCAGGTACAGCAGTCCATGCAGCAGTTCGGCGTCGTCTTCGAAGCCATACTGCCGGCATTCAACCGTTATGACGGCGCGCAGGCCGTGGGAAGTGCCAGCGATCTGTACGTGTGCGCGCCGACCAGCCGCACGTGGAAAGTCCTCGAGCGGGTGGTGGAGAGCTTCGGAACACGCATCTACACCCACGGAACGCAGTCCGTGGAGAGCACCGCGGCGGTCGAGCTCGGGCCGGCCGCGACGGTGATCGGCGACGCCACCGCCGCCGGATCGCCGGGCGCCCGCCGCCTCGGCCTGCGCTCGCTGTTCACCGGCTCGGACTACCTTCGCGACCTCGGCGACAACGCGGACGTCGCCGTGGACCTCACCGCCGACCCCGGGCCGCTGCTGCTGCGCGCCCTGCTCGCCGTGACCGCCCGCAAGGTCCGGTTCGTCGTGCCGGTCGACCATCCCGACGTGTCGACCCCCGGCGCCCGGGCCGCTCTCGCGAGCCTGGTCGCCCCGAAGTACCGCCTGACGTTCCCCCCACCGGCCACGGCGGGACGTCCACGGGGGGCGGCTGGGACCGAGAGCGGCGGCTACGAGGTCGTCCACGCCGATCTGGTCGACGCGGGCGACGGCGACGGCGAGGCGGACGCCCGGGTGGGCGCCGACGGTCCGCTCCGGCCGCCCGCGTCAGACGTCGCCGCGCGCTGGCTGCTCGAACGGGCCCACGGCCGGATCGGGAACGTGCTGCGCGAGGGCGTGATCCGCGCGGCCGCCCGGGACGGACGGACGCTCTCCAAGAACGACGCCCGCGCGCTGGTCCGAGCCCAGGTGGGCACCGTCGATCTCGACACGCTGGACCTGGCCGCGATCGAGACCCCTCGTGCACGCCTGGAGCGGGTACTCCAGGCCGTCCGCGCGCCGAGGGCCGCACCAGCGCCCGCCCCTCAGAATCCCAACCATGGGCAGGACTGATCAGGCGATCAGGCCTGGATACGAACGCGAAATCAAAGTCGTTCACGGTTGGGCTCACCGCTTGTGTGGGCGAAGCGGCGTCCTTCTGGAGTGAGTCGGGCGTTGCGATGAGTCATACGGAACGGACAGCTTCGACTGGCGCGCCAACCGCGGGGTCGGGCATGTGTATCCGCTGGGGAAGGAAGAGGGGGGTGGCGAGCAGGAGGACGCCGGAGATGGTGATGGCGGTGAGTGGGCTGGTGAGCGTCGCGAGGACGCCCCAGATCACCATGAGGGTCGCCTGGGCGAGTTTGCCGCTGATGCTCCATGCGCTGAGGACTTGTGCGACGTGGCCGGCGGGAGTGCGTTGCAGGCGTTCTGTCGCGTTGATGGGGTTGAAGACACCCATGCAGGTGATCAGCAGGGCCTCGACGACGATTACCGTGAGGAGTCCGGGAATGCCGGGACGGGTCAGGGCGAGTCCGAGCGGGAAGATCGAGCGCAGCCAGCCGGAGACGATCATGACGCGGTGCCGACCGTAGCGGGTGACGAGGCGCGCGGAGAGGCGGGCGCCGGCGAAGCCGCCGAGTGCCGGGATGCCGAAGGCGAGACCGTACTGCCAGGCGGGGACGTGGTACTCGCCCAGCAGAAGGACGGCCAGGAGCGGGCTGGTGGCCATGATCAGACCGCTGACTGTCACGGAGTTGAGGAACAGACGTCGTAGAGCGCGGTCGTGCAGGATGAATCGCCAGCCACTCAGAAGGTCGGTGGCGCGCACCTTGGTGGCCGCGTCGCGGGGCGCTGCGACGTCGCCGCCACGGATGCGGAGGACCCCGAGCGCGGAGAGCAGGTAGCTGAAGGCGTCGGCGGCGACGGTGACGACCGGGCCGAGCAGCCCTATGAGCGCTCCGCCGAGAGGCGGGCCGGCCGCGGTCGCCACCCAGCTCGTGCCCTCGAATCTCCCGTTCGCGACGAGCAGATGGTCCGAGTGGACGAGGTGCTTCAGGTACGCACCGGATGCGGCGGCGAAGGCGATGCTCGCCGTTCCGGAGATGACCGAGACGGCCAGCAGCTGGCCGTAGGACAGCAGGCCGAGAAGGTACGCGATCGGAACGCTCGCCATGGCGAGGAACCGAACCAGGTCCGTCGCGATCATCACGGGGCGCTTGGTCCGGTGCTCGATCCACGGCCCGAGCGGGACCGCGACGATCGCGGCGACGGCGAGGCCGGCTGCTCCCAGGAACGAGACGGCGAATGCCGACGAGTGCAGCACCCGGACCGCGATGAGCGGGAACGCCCCGAAAGCGATCCACGTGCCGTATGTGCTGACGGCGTAGGCCGACCACAGCCACCCGAAGCCGGGCCCCGATCTCACACGCACATGGCTCCTCGCGACAACCGACGGTTTGGATGCCCGAAGCACATCAGTCATGCTGAGCGCGATCAAACAACCGATTCCTCGGCGAGCCACAACCAACAGTTGTGCGCACCTAAGATGAACCAGTGGACACCGAGGCATTGCGATCGTTCGTCCGGGCGGCCGAGCTCGGACAGTTGCAACATGCGGCCGACGAGCTGGGCGTGACGCAACAGGCGGTTTCCAAGCGGATCGCCGCCCTGGAGCGCGGGCTGGAAGTCCGGCTTTTCACCCGTACTGCCCGAGGGGTTGAACTGACGCTCGACGGTCAGGCTTTTCTCCCGCACGCGCGGAGCATCGTCACGGGTGCCGATCGCGCCATAACCGCGGTCAGGCCGGGCTCCCGGGCCCTTCGGATCGACGTTCTCGGCCTGCGAAGCGCGCAGGCCGTTGTTCTGCACGACTATTGGCGGTCGCATCCCGAAACCAACCTCGACGTGGTGACCCTCAGGGTCAACGACCCGCGCGTGGCGGTCACCGCCGTCGAGGCAGGCGATATCGACGCCTCGTTCCGTACCGTCACCGACCCGGCCACGCTGCCACGCGGCGTGCAGATGATCCATGCGTTCGACTCCCCGCTGGAACTTCTCGTCGGCCCGAGACATCCGCTCGCCGCCGCGCGAAGACTGACGCCACCGCAGCTGCGCCAGCATCGGATATGGGTGCCAGGTATCGCGCCCCGAAGCGAATGGGCGGAGTTCTACGACCAGCTCGCCACCGACTTCGACCTACGCATCGACGCGGCAGGCCCGCACTTCGGCGATGAGGTACTTTTGGACACCCTCGCGGACTCCGCAGACGTGGCCACCCTCGTCGGGGCACGCGACCGATACATCTGGCCGACGAACCACGACCTACGCCGCATCCCTATCGTGAATCCGACGCTCGCATACCCCCTCTCGCTCATCCTCCCCAGAACGAATCCACACCCAGGACTCCGCGCGATCATCACCCACCTCGGAACCCTGCCAAGGCTCCCTGAGACGGTCTGGCTCCCGTCCTGGGCAACGACGCCACGGCGCGGCGGCGACGACATCGCGAATGCTCGCGGGTGCCAACCTCGACCAAGGTGACTCGATCGACCGCTGACCGGCCGCGCGAGAAGTAGAAGTAAGGAGAGCGCGACGCCGGCAGGGTGGTGACGTCGGGGCGGAACGGGCAGGACCAGGCGCAGATGATGTCGCGTGAGCGCCCGCCTCGGTCTGGAGTGATCCCCGTGCCTGTCACCAAGGTTCTGTCCGTCGTCCCGGTAGCCGACTTCGACGCGTCGATCGCCTGGTACGAACGGCTGTTCGGCCGGCCCGCCGACGCGCGTCCGATGCCGGGGCTGGCGGACTGGCACATCACCAATGACGCGTGGGTGCAGGTCTTCCGCGACGTCGACCACGCCGGAGGATCGGCGTTGAACTTCGCCGTCGACGATCTCGAGGACGAAACGGCGGTCCTGGCCGGGCGCGGCATCACGCTCGGCGAGGTCACCGAGACGACCAAGAACGCGAAGTTGGCCTCGGTGGGCGATCCGGCCGGCAACACCATCACTCTGATCGAGAACCCGTCGACCTGACCGGCACCGTCGATCTACCGGTGATGCCGGGCTCTTGAAACGCCGGCGCACCACGTCCAGCTTCTGATACCGCTCCGTGTCGTAACGCGGCATCAGGCGACCTCGCCGCCTCGGGCGGCCTGGAGCGTCAGCGGTTCACAGCATGATCACCGAGGCCGGCCGGCTCACCCTGACAACCTGTTCGACGTCCACACGATCGACGCCCCGCACGCATCCAACGAACAGCAGTTCGCGCAGGTCGTAGACATTCTCGACAGCCTCGCCTAGCGGAGTACGCCCGGACGGCGCGACATCGGCTCCTTCTCGTGGGGCGTGCCCGGCAGCCTTGCCGCGCTCGTCACGACAGGTTGAGCGCGTCCGCGACCGTGGCGAGATAGTCGACGTGACCGTCAGCGGAGTCCAGGCCGCGTCCCATCGTGGCCACGGAGACGTGGGTTCCGCCGGCTTCGCGCCAGGCATCGATCTCCGCCGTGAGGTCGCCTACTCCGCCCCGGGGAAGAACCACGTAATCGGCGCCGAACTCCTCGACCGACCGGCCGAGGCCGTGCAACTTCTCGCGTAGCCGCTTCCAGGCGGCCAGGGCGTGATCGACGCCGAAGCCGCCGAAGAAGACGAAACCGTCCGCGAGCCGGGCCGCCCGGTCGAACGCGGCCTCGCCGGACCCGCCGAGCCAGATCGGGACGGGCCGGGACGGCTTCGGCACGAGCGCGGCCCGGTCGACCCGGTCGAAGCGGCCGGAGAAGTCGACGACGGGTTCGGTGAACAACCGGCGAAGCAGCGTGATCTGTTCTTCCTGCCGAGCCCCGCGGGTGCGGAAGTCCTGGCCGAGGGCCTCGTACTCGACGGAGTTCCAGCCGACCCCCACACCGAGACGCAGCCGACCGCCGGACAGGAGATCGACATCGGCTGCCTGCCGGGCCACGAGTGCGGTCTGACGCTGCGGGAGAATCAGGACCCCGGTCGCGAAACCGATACGTTCGATGATACCGGCCAGATAAGCGAACATCACGAACGGGTCGTGGAACGGGTCCTGCTCGGTGTAGGGGCCTGACAGCGCGGGCGTCCTGTCGGCATGTACGGCGCCGAGCACGTGATCGTAGGCGAGCAGGTGGTCGAAGCCGAGGTCCTCGACGGCGGTCCCGATCCGCCGGACGGCGTTCGGATCGCCTCGAAGCTCGATCTGCGGGTAGACGACACCGATCTGCATGGACGTCATTGTGCGCTGCCGATCTTGAGGATGTTGATCGCCACCCCACTGACACGCCGGTCGGGGCGGCTCGGCCGGCTCGGCCGGGACCACACCACGGCCGATCCTTCTACCAAACGTAGAAAGTAGACTGGACCCGGTGCAACGAAGATCGCTCGCCGCGACGTCGACCGCAGCGCTCACGACCCTGACGGCAGTCGCCGTGATGATGCTGGCCGTCATTCTCGTCACGCCCCGTCCCGCCTGGGCGCACTCAACGCTACGCAGCACCGACCCGGCCGACGGGTCGACCCTGGAGGCGCCACCCACCCGGATCTCGCTGGTGTTCAGCGAGGCCGTCTGGGCGGACTACGCGACTGTCGCGGTCACCCGCGCCGGCGGCGGCCAGATCCCGGCCGATCCGCCGCAGGTCACCGACACCACCCTCTCGGTCGCGGTGCGGGACGTCACAGCGGGCGACTACCACGTCGCCTGGCGTGTGGTCTCGACTGACGGGCATCCGATCAGCGGCGAGTTCTCCTTCGCGGTGGCCGCTCCCCCCGCCGCTGTGGCCACGACGGCCACACCCGAACCCGCGGCACCGCCGGGCGGCGCCACGACCCCGGGCACGGCGACCACCGCCGCGCCGCGGCCGACAGACCCCGCGCCGACGCCGCCGGCCACCTCGGAACCCGCCGGGGACGGCGGCAACGGCTGGGTCATCGGAGTGGTCATCGCCGGGCTGGCCGTACTCGGCGGCGCGGTACTGCTGATCCGACGGAACCGGGAGTAGGAACGATGGCCGTTCCCGTTGTCGCACTGGCCGCGCTGCTGGCGCTGGTCGCGCTGGTGGCCGTCGTCGCCACCGGCCCCGCGGGGGTGGACCTGCCGGGGCTGCCCGACGCCGGTTCGCTCACCCACTGGGGGCTGCCGGTGGCCCGGGTGGTCAGCGAGGTGGCCGCCGTCGGGACGGTCGGCTGGCTGCTCGCCGCGGCCGTACTCATCCCCGCCCAACAGGGCCGGCTCGGCGCGGTGGCACGCCGCCACGGGCGGGCGGCAGCGGTCTCGGCGGCGGTGTGGGCGGTGGCGGCGCTGGCCGAGCTGGTGTTCACCGCCTCCGACATCACCGCGCGCCCACCCGGCGAGGTGCTGGACCCTGCGGCGCTGCGCTCCTTCGTCTCCGCCGCCCCGCAGGGCAGGGCGCTGCTCATCGTGGCCGTCGCGGCGCTGGCCGTCGCGCTGGTGAGCGCGACGCTGATGTCGACCGTGGCCGCCGGATGGCTGCTCGCGCTCGCCTGCGCGGCGCTGCTCCCCCCGGTCGTCACCGGGCACGCGGCCGGATCGTCACAGCACGCGCTCGCCGTCATCGCGCTCGGCCTGCACATCACGGCGGCCGTGGTCTGGATGGGCGGCCTGCTGGCCCTGCTGACCATGCGGGCCCTGCCGGACACCACCTTCTTCGCCGCGTTGCGGCGCTACTCGCGGCTGGCCGCCTGGGCCGCGGGGGCCACCGCGGTCGGAGGCGTGGCCAGCGCCGCCGTCCGGCTCGGCGGGTTCGGCCCGCTGTTCGACGACCGGTACGGCCTGCTGGTGCTCGGCAAGGCCGCCGGCCTCCTCACCGCCGTCACGCTCGGCGCCCTCGTGCGCCGCCGGGTGATCACCGCTGCCGTGGCCGGCGACCGCGCCGACGCGAGTGCCGTCCGAACGGACCCCAAGCCCGCGGACACCGTCGACGCGGCCACGGCAGGCGCGGGCACGGCGAATGCGGCCGCCGGCGGCGTACCCACCCGCCTGAGCGCGTTCCGGCGGCTCGCCGCGGTCGAGATCTGCGTTCTCGCGGCGACGTTCGGACTGGCAGCGGGCCTGGCGCAGACGGCGCCGCCGGTCAACGACTCGGCGCTGCCGACCGACCCGACCGAGGGCCTGCTCGGCTACCCGATGCCACCGCCGATCACACCTGGACGGCTCCTCACCTCCTGGCATCCCGACTGGGTGTTCCTCGGCCTGGTCGCCCTCGCCGCCGGCCTGTACCTGACCGGGGTCATCCGGCTCGCGCGCCGCGGCGACAGCTGGCCGATCGGCCGCACGATCGGGTTCCTGACCGGACTCGCGCTGGTCGCCGTCGTGACGTCCGGCGGCCTCGGCACCTACGGGCCGGTGCTGCTCAGCGTGCACATGACCCAGCACATGATCCTCACGATGCTGGCGCCGATCCCGCTGGTGCTCGGCGCGCCGATCACCCTCGCGCTGCGCGCGCTGCGGCCGGCGTCCGCGCCGTACCGCGCCGGGCCGCGCGAGTGGCTGCTCGCCGGGCTGCACTCCTGGCCCGCGCGGGTGGTGACCCATCCGCTGTTCGTCACCGCGAACTTCGCCGGCAGCCTGTACGTGCTGTACCTGAGCGACCTGCTCGGCTACCTGATGAACAGCCACCTCGGCCACCTGGCGATGAACGCCCACTTCCTGATGACGGGCTTCTACTTCTTCGAGGTCCTCATCGGCATCGACCCGCTGCCGAAGCGGCCACCGCACCCCGGGCGGGTGCTGATGCTGATGGCGGTGGTCCCGTTCCACGCCTTCCTCGGGCTCACGATCATGAGCACGTCCACGGTGCTGGGCAGCAGCTGGTACGAGCAGCTCGTCCGCCCCTGGGGGGTCAGCCCGCTGCACGACCAGGGCACGGCCGGGGGCATCACCTGGTCGTTCGGGGAGGTCCCGACCCTGGTGGTGCTGCTCGTCCTCGCCGTGCAGTGGGCCCGCACCGACGAGCGCCGCGCCCGCACCCGCGAGCGCCGCGTCGACGCCGCCGGGGTGGACGAACAGCTCGACGCCTACAACGCCTACCTCGCCCGCCTCAACGGCGGACGGCCCGCGCCGGCGAAACAGGCCGCACCGACCGTCCCGCCGGTACCGGCCCAGCGCGGCGACACCGGCTCCCCCACCACCGGACCAGGCTCCTGACCGTTCCAGCTCCCAATTCCGAAGATGATCATCTGACGTGGGTGGTGTGGCCATGCCCACTGGTTTAGCAGGCGCTATACTTCTCGAGTGGGCGGGCGACAGTGGGAGGTCTACCTCGTCGACGAGGTCCGCGAGTGGATCGACGACTTGGATACGGCTACACACGCACGAGTCGTGCAGGCTATCGACCTGCTTGCCGAGGCTGGCCCCGGATTGGGCAGGCCGCTGGTCGACACGATCAGCGGCTCGGCGGTGCCGAATCTGAAGGAACTCAGGCCGGGTACGGTGCGGGTCCTGTTCTGCTTCGACCCGTGGCGGTCGAGCATCCTGCTCGTCGCGGGAGACAAAGCCGGGCAGTGGAACGCGTGGTACGCCGAAGCGATCCCGCTGGCCGAGCAGCGCTACAAGACCTATCTCGTGGAACGCGGTCAGGAAGAGAGCGATCGGCGATGAGTGGTTACACACGGTGGGCCGACATCCGCGCCGAGCAGGTTGCCAGGGCTGGCGGAGAGGAGGCAGTCGCAGCCGGCAGACAGGAGCTCCTGGCGGTCGCGGTCGGGCACCGGCTTGCCGAGGTCCGTCGGGCGCGGGGTCTGACCCAGCAGCAGGTGGCGGAGCGCATGGGGGTGACCAAGGGCCGGATCTCGCAGATCGAGCAGGGCTCTGTCTCCGGTCAGGACATCGTCGCCAGATATGCCGCTGCTCTCGGGGGCCGGTTGCACCAGGCGATCTACTTCGACGACGGGGACATCGCCGCGATCGCATGATCGAGAACGCGCCCTTCGACACTCTGGCCGCGCTAGGTCGGACGCGCAAGCACCGATATTCAGCGTCTGCGGGACGCAGCGGCTGCTACGCGGGAGAAGAGGCGGTGCCGTGGGCTACTCGTTCGCGGAGGTGACGGTCGTCCGGCATGGTCTGAGCGCCGCCAACATCGCCTTCGCCGAGGCCGAAGCCGCGGGACGGGCCGAGACCGGCATCACCGGCCGCGATGTCGACGTCCCGCTTTCCCCGTTCGGCCGGGCGCAGGCCGCCGCGCTGGGGCGGGGCCTCGCCGCGCGACCGCCCATCATGCGTCGCCCTGAGGTCGTCGTCTGCTCCCCCTACCAGCGCGCGCGAGAGACCTGGGAGATCGCCGCCACCACCGCGGAAGCCACCGGGCTACGGCTACCGGAGCCCGTCGTGGACGACCGCCCGGGCGACCGGTTGATGGGGCGGCTGGAGCTGCTGACATCCGCCGCGATCGCCGACCGGTTTCCCGCCGAGGTCGAACGAAGTCGCGCAGCGGGGCCGTTCGCCTACCGGCCGCCCGGGGGTGAGTCCTTCGGGACATCGCGGTCCGCCTCACCTCGCTGCTGGAAGACCTGGATCGCCTCTACCCTGGCCGTCGGATGTTCCTCGTCGCGCATGACGCCGTTGTGATCATGATGCGGTATGTGATCGAGAGCCTGTCCTTCGACGACCTGGCCGCGATGGTCGCCGAGGGGCCGGTCATCAACGCGGCGATCACCCGTTTCGCCCACGATGGTGACCGGCTGACGCTGGTGGAGTACAACGCGGCCACCCACCTTTCTGACCCTGCTCAACCGCACCGGGCCCCTCCTCCTCGAGACCGGTGACGGCGCCGCCGCTGAGCCCTCCGCTCGCCGCGGATTGACCAGGTCGTCAGGAACGGGCCGGTGTCGGGCGGCTCCGGGTCGCTTCGGCGTCGAGGTGGCGGCGGGTGAAGACCCAGCTGATCTCCAGCGCGATGCCGCCGGCCAGGGCGACGGCCGCACCCGTCCACGGGCCGGTGGTGCCGACCAGCGAAAGCTGGAAGAACTCCTGCCCGTAGGGGACGGCCAGCACGACCGCGAACGCGAGCGCCATCGTCGCGACGAGCATGATCCGCCACCAGGTGTAGGGCCGGGCGACGATCGCCAGCGCCCACAGGGCGACGAGGAACAGGGTGAGCGTCGCCATCGACGTCTCGGCGTCGAGGTCGCCGTCGTAGATGGAGCGGGCGAGGAAGTAGGAGGTCAGGGTCGCGGCGGCGGCGAGCACCCCGGCGGGCAGCGCGAAGCGCAGGACCCGGCCGACGAAGTCCGGGCGGGCCCGTTCGGCGTTCGGGGCCAGGGCCAGGAAGAAGGCGGGGATCCCGATCGTGAGTGATCCGATCAGGGTCAGGTGGCGGGGCAGGAACGGGTAGGGCACCTGGGTGATCACCACGACGATGGCGAGCAGCACCGAGTAGACCGTCTTGGTCAGGAACAGGTTCGCGACCCGCTCGATGTTGCCGATCACCCGCCGGCCCTCACCGACGACCGAGGGCAGGGTGGCGAAGCTGTTGTTCAGCAGGACGATCTGGGCGACCGCGCGGGTTGCCTGACTCCCGGAGCCCATCGAGACGCCGATGTCGGCGTCCTTGAGGGCGAGCACGTCGTTGACGCCGTCGCCGGTCATCGCGACAGCGTGCCCGCGGGACTGCAGTGCGGCGACCATCTCCCGCTTCTGCTGCGGGCTGACCCGGCCGAAGACCGAGTTCGCCTCCAGGACGTCGGCGAGGGCCTCCGGGTCGGCGGGGAGCGTGCGGGCGTCCACCGGGTTCTCGGCTCCGGGCAGGCCGAGGGTGTGGGCGACGGCGCCGACGGACAGGGCGTTGTCTCCCGAGATGATTTTGGCGGCGACGCCCTGCTCGGCGAAGTAGCGCAGCGTGTCCGAGGCGTCGGCCCGCAGGCGCTGCGCGATGACGACCAGGGCGACCGGGGTGGTCAGTCCAGGGACCTCGGCGGGGTCGGCCACGGCCTCGGCGAGGGTCGCGCCGTAGGTGGCGAGCAGCAGGACGCGCAGGCCCTGCTCGCCGAACCGGTCGGCCTCGGCGAGCGCCGGATGGCTCTCCGGGAGGAGCACGTCCGGTGCACCGAGCAGCCAGGTGGCCGCCGGGCCGGTCGGGTCGGCTGGGTCGGTGATCTCGGCGCCGCTCCACTTGCGCGCCGAGGAGAACGGCATGTCGGCCTGGACGGTCCATCCGGCGGGCGCCGGCCAGGCGTCGATGATCGCCTGCATGCTGGGGTTGGGACGTCTGTCCGCGGCGCCGAGGGTGCCGAGCACCGCTTCGGCGGTCGCCTTGCTCCCGTCGGTCTCCTTGCCTCCGCCGGTCTCGATGTCGTCGTCGAGCATGCGCAGCTCGACGACGTCCATCGCGGCTTCGGTGAGGGTGCCGGTCTTGTCCAGGCAGACGACGTCGACCCGGGCCAGCCCCTCGATCGCCGGCAGTTCCTGGACGAGGCACTGGCGGCGGCCGAGCCGGACCACGCCGACCGCGAACGCCACCGAGGTGAGCAGGACCAGGCCCTCGGGCACCATCGGGACGAGGCCGGCGACCATCCGGCGGATGCCCTCCGCCAGGTCGTCGTCGTTCACCAGGATCTGACTGATGATCAGCGCCACCCCGGTCGGGATGATCATCCAGGTGACGACCCGCAGGATGGTGTTGATGCCGTTGCGGAGCTGGGAGTGGACCAGGGTGAAGCGGCTCGCCTCCTCGGCGAGCTGGGCGGCGTAGGCGGCGCGGCCGACGCGGGTCGCGCGGAACGCGCCGGACCCGGCGACGACGAAGCTCCCCGACATGACCGTGTCGCCGGGACGTTTGTGCACCGGGTCGGCCTCGCCGGTGAGCAGCGACTCGTCGACCTCGAGGTTCTCCGCCTCGAGGACGAACCCGTCCACGGCGATCTTGTCGCCCGAGCCGAGCTCGACGACGTCGTCGAGCACGATCTCGGACGCCGCGAGCTCGGCGGCGACGCCGTCGCGCCGGACGACCGGGCGGGCCTCGCCGACGACGGCGAGCCGGTCGAGGGTCCGCTTGGCGCGGATCTCCTGGATGACGCCGATCAGGGTGTTGGCGATGATCACGCCGCCGAACAGGGCGTCCTGGACGGGGCCGACGATCACGATGAGGACGAAGAGCACGCCGATGATCGCGTTGATCCGGGTGAGGACGTTCGCCCGGACGATCTCGCCGACCGACCGGCTGGAACGGACCGGGATGTCGTTCACCCGGCCGTCGGCGACCCGCTCCGCGACCTCGGCGGCGCTCAGGCCCCGCGCGTCAGTGCCAAGGTCGGCGCCGGTCTCGGTGCCGGTGTCCATATCGGTACCGATGTCCGTGTCGGCGCTGGGATCCGTGTCGGTACCGGTGTCCGTATCGGCGCCGGGATCCGTGTCGAGGTCGGTCGCCGTGCGCGGCTCGTCCCGGGGGTCGTCCTGTTCGGTGGACGCGGACGTCGTGGCCGCTGGCCGGTCCATCGTCACTCACTTTCGTTCGGTCGGTCCTCGGATCCCGGGTGTCCCTGGGCGTGTGTCCCCCGAGCGCCAACGGTATTGGACACCCCGCCGCCGACAGTTCGGGCCTCCCGGGCCGCTCAGGCCGGCGTCGCCGGGATCCTGCCGCCGAGCACGAGCGCGAGCAGCAGCAGCCCGAGGCCGATCCGGTACACGACGAACGGCGCGAAACCGTGCGCCGAGACGTACCGGAGGAACCAGGCGATCGCCGCGTACCCGACGACGAACGCCACGACGCTCGCGCCGACCAGCGGACCCCAGGCCGGCTCGGCCGCCCGCTCGCCGGCCTCGCCCGTCGCACCCGTCGCACCCGTCGCGGCCGTCGCGGCGTGCGGCCGGACCTCGCGGTAGAGACGGTGGAGCCCGAAGGTTCCCGACACCAGGACGGCGGGAACAGCCAGCAGGAACGAGTAGCGCGCAGCCGCCTCCCGGGAGTAGCGCAGCAGGAGGCCGCCACCGATGGTCGCCCCCGAGCGGGACACCCCCGGCACCAGCGCGGCGGCCTGCGCGAGCCCGATCAGGAGCCCGTCGCGCACGGACAGCTCCGCCAGCGGCCGGCCGCCGCGCGGCGCACCGCCGATGGTCATGGCACCGCCGCGCACCGCGCGCCGGGCCGTCAGGCTGTCGGCGGCGCCGAGCAGCGCGCCGACGCCGGCCAGGGCGCCCGCGGTCAGCCGCAGATCACGGAACCGGCCTTTGATGACGTCCTCGAAGAGGTACCCGACGGCTCCGATCGGCACGGTACCGAAAATGATCAGCCAGGTGAGCCGGGCGTCCGCGGCCAGCGCCGGATCCGGCGCTGGATTCGAGTACGACCCCGACCCCGGCCTCATCTCCGGCCCCGGTCGCGCGCCGAGCGCCGTGAGCTGCCCCGGGACCGGGCCGGCAAGCGACCGCAGCCAGGCGCGGCCGAGGCGGGCGATGTCGGCGCGGAGGTAGACCATCACGGCGGCGGCCGTGCCGAGCTGGGTGACGGCGGTGAACGCGGCGCCGGGGTCGTCCCAGCCGGCCAGCGCGGCCACGACCCGCAGATGCGCGCTCGAGGAGACCGGCAGGAACTCGGTGAGCCCCTGGACCAGACCGAGGACCGCGCCTTCCGCCCAGTTCACTGCAGGATTCCGTTCACCGGGAGCACCGTACCGGCCCGCACGCGGCCGTCGGATGCCGGCTTCTCCGCCTGGCCATCCACTCGAGCCCCGCCCGTCACCTCACGTTAACCAGGCTGGCTCACCGTAACCGCAATGCCATCTGCTGCGGGAAAGGAGGCGGGGTCATGACGGAGCTTCTCGCTGGTCTGCTCGTCGAGGCGGTCGGAACGGTGCTCGTGCTGCTGGTCACCGGGCTGGTCCGCCGCTGGCTGGGCGCTTCGCCCGCGGTGGGCGCGGTCTGACCCCACTGCCACCACGGTCGCCACGGACGCGGAGACCACCGCGATCGTCCAGCCGATCGGGCCGACGGGCCGGCAGCCGAACAGGGTGCTGACCACGGGGGTCTGCACGATCCCGGCGAGCACCGCGAAGCTCCCGGCCGCCGTGGCGATCACGAGCGGATCCCGGCCGGCCAGGGCGAGCGTCTGCCCGAGCTGCGATCCGACGACGGCCAGCAGCGCCACGGTCGAGGCCCGTCCCGGGGTGCCGGTGCGTCGGGCGACGGCCCAGGCGGCGGTCGCCGCGCCCGCGGTGGTCGCGCCGCGGAGCAGGATCGCGCGGCGCAGCGGGCCGGCGAGGATCGTGTCCGCGGAGTGCGGCGGGTCGCCGCCGCGGCCGCGCACCGCCAGCGCCATCGCGGGCGCCATGTCCGTCAGCAGGTTGACCAGCAGGAGCTGACGCGGGCTCAGCGGCGCCCGGCCCGCCACGGCCGCGCCGAGCAGCGTGAAGGCGACCTCGCCCGCGTTCCCGCCGACCAGCACCGACACCGCGTCGGTGACGGACTGCCACATCCGCCGGCCCTCGATGACGGCGTCTGCCAGCCGGTCGACGTCGGCGGTGGTGAGCAGCAGGTCGGCGGCCCCGGTCGCCGCCGCCGACCCGCGTCCCTGGACGGCGACGCCGACGTCCGCCGCGCGGATCGCGGCCGCGTCGTTGGTGCCGTCACCGGTCATCGCCACCGTGCGGCCCTGCCGGCGCAGGGTCATCACGAGCCGTACCTTCTGCTCCGGGGAGATCCGGGCGAAGACCGCGGCGGTGCCGACCCGGCGGCCGAACTCCTCGTCCCCGAGCTGGTCGAGCTCGGGCCCGGTGACGACGGCGCCGGCGGTGACGCGGAGCCCGACCTCGGCGGCGATCGCGGCCGCGGTGCCCGGATGATCGCCGGTGACGACGAGGACGCGCAGACCGGCACCGGTCAGTCGGCGGATCGCGGGGGCGGCCGTCGGGCGCGGCGTGTCCGCCAGCCCGACGAATCCGACAAGTTCCAGATCCCGCACGAGCGCGTCCGGGATGTCGACCGGCCCGCACGCCACCGCGGCCCGCTGCGCCAGCGGCGCCGATGGTGCGGGCGGTGCCGGGGACTGCGGGTGGAAGGGCTTCGAACGAGCCACAGCGAGCACACGCAGGCCCCGCGCGGCGAGCGCGTCGACCGTGCGGTGGGCCGCCGCGACGTCCCGGGCGGGCATCCGGCAGCGGTCGAGCAGCGTCTCCGGCGACCCCTTGACCGCCAGCACCGTGGCGTCACCGGCCTGCACCATCGTGACGGCGTAGCCACGCGCGGTCTCGAACGGCAGCTCGGCGAGTCGGCGGCCCAGCGGTTCCAGCGGCTCCGCCGCGGCCAGCACGGCACGGTCGGTGGCGTGCGGGATGGGCCCGTCCGGCCGGGGGCTCGCCGCGCCGGCGACGCGAAGCACGTCATCCCGGGACGCGCCGCCCACCACCGCGACCTCGCGCAGCACCAGGCGGCCCTCGGTGAGCGTGCCGGTCTTGTCGAAGCAGACGGTGTCGATCCGGCCCAGCGCCTCGACGGTGCGCGAGGAGCGCACGAGCACGCCGAGGCGGGCGAGTCGGCGGGCGGCCGCGACCTGGGCGACCGTGGCGACGAGGGGCAGACCCTCCGGCACCGCGGCGACGGCCACCGCCACCCCCGCGCCGAGCGCCTCCCGTGCCCCGGCCCCGCGCAGCACCGACAGGGCGGTCACAGCGAGCCCGCTGGCCGCGGTCAGCGGCAGCGCGAGCCGGGTGAGATCACCCAGCCGGTTCTGCACGCCCACCGGCGCCGCCGTGCCGACCACGGCGGCGCTCGCGCGGCCGGCCTCGGTGGCCTCGCCGACGGCGACGACGATTCCCCGGCCCGTGCCGGCGAGCACGGTCGTCCCCTCGAAGAGCATGCAGCTGCGGTCGGCGAGATCGGCGGACGGCGTCGGCTCGACGGACTTGCCGACAGGGACGGACTCGCCGGTCAGCGACGCCTCGTCGACCTCGAGGGTGTCCGCGGCGAGCAGCCGCGCGTCGGCGGGGACGACGTCCCCGGCCCGTACCAGGATTCGGTCACCTGGCCGCAGCTCGTCGGCCGGCAGCACGCGGAGGCCATCGGTCGTCTCGACCCGGGCGAGCGCGAGGTGGCGCGCCATCAGTCCGCGCATCGCGGCCTCGGCGCGGGCCCGCTGCGCACCGCTGAGAACGGCGTTCGTCACCGAGACCCCGGCCACCAGCGCCGCGTCGACCGTCGAACCGAGGACGGCGCTGGCCGCCGCGCCCACCATCAGCACCGGTACGAGCGGGTCCCGCAGGTCCGCGACGACCGCGGCGCCGAGCTCCCGGGCGCCCTTCCCGAACGACCTGACCGTCGGGTGGGCGCCGGCGCCGTCCGATCGGACCCCGCCCGGCTCCGCCGGGTCGCGCGGTGCGGCGGGCAGCCGGCGGCGCACCGCCTCCGCGTCCAGCGCATGCCAGTCCGTACGCCGCACCGGCGCCGGCGGTGGACGTCGGTCCGCGCGGGACGCGGCCACGAGACCCTCCGCCATCGAGCTGACCGCGGCGGCGCTCACCGGGCCGCCCCGGGCCAGCGCTCCGGCCAGTGAGCGGCCTGGACGTCCGGAGGCTCCCCCACCGACGACGGTGGTCAGGGCGGACAGCGCCGAACCGGACACCGCCAGGGAGGCCGCCCGGCGGCTGGTCGCCCGGGCCGGCACCGGGTACTGCAGCACCCGCCACACATCGGCGAGCCCGCGCACGCAGAGCAGGTCCGCGCACCAGGGCGGCCGCTCCCCGGGACGGACAAGCCCGACACCGACGTCGGCGACGTGCAGCGCGTCCGTGTCGGAGCCGCAGCCGACCACGAGGACGACCGCGCCTCTGGCCTGCGCCCGCCACACCTCGGTCGCCAGATCCGTCCCGCCGCGTACCCGTGCGTCGACGAGCGGGGTGAACTCGGCGGTGCTGACGTGCTCGCCGAGCAGGACGCTGCCGCAGGCGCGCGCCGCCCGCAGCACCGCCTCCGCGTGCCCGTCCGTCTCGACACCGACGAGCCCGCTCACCACGGGCCGGGTGCCGCGCAGCTCCACGGGCAGGCCGTCGGGGTCGGCCGCCCGGCGGGCCCCGCGGGCGTGCGCGGCGACGAGCCGGACGGCGCCGTCCCGGGCCACGACCGCGCCGGGGCGGAACGGGCGCCACACGTCCAGCCCGTCCACGAGGGCGTCGACGACCGTCCAGCTGGGGCCGTCCGGTGCCGAGAGCACCCGCGCCGCGCCGGACAGCAGGGCGGCCGGCGACACCACCACGGTGTCGACACGGTCGAGGCGGCGCAGGCACGACCGCTCCAGCGCCAGTACGTCGTGACCGGCCAGCCGGCGGCCCGCCGTCGCGGCGAACACCTCCCGGCCCAGCCACGCGGCGCGGGGAACGGTGGTGAGGAGCAGGTCGCCGGCGAGCACCGGCGACCCGGACACCGCCAGGGTCGCCGCGCCGAGTGCCAGCCCGGCCGCGGCCATCCGGTCGGCGCACCGCTCCACCGGGCCGGCCGGCAGCGGGCGCGGCCGTCGCTCCCGCGCGACCTCACCGAGACGGCCGAGGGCCGCGCTGTGCGCGCCGCGGGTCGCCCGGCCCAGCTCGGGTTCGAGCCGGGTGAACGCGGCCCGCGCGGCGAGGAGCTCTCCCAGCGTGGCGCAGCGGTGCGCCGCGCCCACGAGGATCATGTCGGGGCTCTGGCTGAGCGCGGCGACCCCCGCGTTCGCCAGGCCGAGCGCGAGGTCGGTGCCCGTGCGGCCGAGCCCGCGCTCGACGGCGCGCCGGGCCCGCGGCTGGTGGTCGACCAGCGCCACGGCCGCGGCGGCGGCGCGCGGCACCGCCGGCAGCCGCAGCAACCGTCCGGCCACGGCGAAACCGAAGGCGGCGGCGTCCACGCCGAGCGCGACGAGCTCGGCGGCGACCGGTCCGGGATCACCGGGGTGCCCGTTCCGATCCTGCCCCCGCGGCCGGGCGTGCGGCCCCCCGGCTGACGGGGCTTCTGTCGACAGGGCTCTGGTCGACGGGGCTTCGGTGGCGGGCCGCGGTCGCGCCGCGGCGGCGTTCTCCACCTCGGCCACGGCGTCGATCACGTCAGCGACGTCGACCGCGTCAGCGTCGAAGGCGACCAGGAGACGACCGAGGCCCTCGTCGACCTCGGCCCAGTCGACTCCCTCAAGCGCCCGGACGGCGGCGGCCGCGTGGTCGTGCACGTCCCGCCGGAGCAGCTCGACGTGGGCGGAGCCAGCGCCGCACCACACCGCGCGGGGCCGCCGCGACGGCCGGTGAAGCTCCGCGACAAGCGCCCGCGCGGCGCTGCGAGGCGAGGGCAGCGGGAGGCGCCCCACCACCGGTCAGGCGCTCGGCGAACGGTGGCCGGTGCCGCCGTCGCGGCCCGCGCTCACGGGCCGGCTGTGCTGGGAGACATAGGTACCCGCGGCGATCGCGGCCGCGATCGGCCACTCGATGATCTCGATGGCGGCCAGCGCGCCAAGGCCCGCGTAGTAGGCGGTCCGCTTCGCCGACGGGAGGGCGAGCGGCCCGATCCGGACGCCGTCGGTCCGCGGTGGCGGCGCCACCTCCAGCCGCGCGGTGACATAGGGCAGGCGCATGACAACGACCCGCCCCGCCCGCTCCCTGCGCCCACGAAACAGCTTCTGGACGGCGGTGACCGCCGACGCGGCCGCTTCGGGAACCGTGCCAGCCGCCCGGGACACGACCGACCGGGACGTCGTCGACCGGGCCCCTGCCGGCCGAGCCCCTGCCGGCCGGGCCGCCGCCGCCCGAGCCACCGCCGGCTGCGCGGGCTGTGGCGCCGCCGTGCGCGTCAACCGCCCCCGGGTCGCGGCGGCGCGTTCCGGCTTGGGACCGCTCCCCGTCGGACGGGTCGTGCTCCCACGCGCCGTTGTGCTCCGTGCGCTGGTCGTCCGCGCCGTAGTGCTCCGCGCGGCCGTGCTCCGTGCCGTGCCCGTGCGGGCCGTGCCGCCCCGAGCCGCCGTCCCGCGGGACGGCGTGCCCGTGGCCCTGGTGCCGGTCGCCGCGGCGCGGGCCGTCGTGCCGCGGGACGCGCCCGCCCGCGAGCCTCGGGCGGAGGTGGACCGGCCGGACGCCGGGCCCGCTGTCAAGGCCGCGGCAGTCGAACTCGCGGCAACGGGCGAGCTCGTCGCGGTGGGCGAAGACGGGGCAGGCGAGCCGCCGGCGGGCGCGGTCACGGCGGGCGAGCTGGTGGAGGCCGGCTCCATGGCGGGCAGGCGGGGCGCCGTGTGCTGGTCGGTACCCGCCTCGTCAGCCCGGGTGGGAGCGCTTCCCGACCTGGTCGCCGCCGAGGCCGTGGCACTCGCCGGCGGCACGGCGGAGAAGGGAGGGGTGACCGCCTGGATCGACTCCGGGCGACCGACCGAGCCACTGATGGCACCGGCGCCGTTACTGGACGTGCCGGTCTCCGATGAACTGGTCGCCATGGTCCCGTTCCCTCCGTCGCGCGTCCCGAAGCAGCAAGCCTAGGTTAGATCATTATTACCCAGCGTATATTACTGATGACGGAGCGTCGAAGCCACCGGGTGACGCGACGGCTGAGCGACGAGGACCGAACAGCGCGGACCAGGGCTGGACGACGGCGTACCCGTCCAGGATCTCCGCGCCGGGGACGCATCCGGCGGGGGCCACCGAAGCGTGTTGGCCGAGCCACCTCATACGTCAGCGGGACAACTCGGATCAGAACGGCCCGGGCCGGTTCGACGTGAGGGCTGAATGACGGCGCAGCAGAATGACCGGGGGCGGGGACGGAGCCTCCGCACGAGGCCGACCGCAGCACACAGCTGACCACGGGACGTGGCCGACCGTGCCATACGACCAGCCACGGCACGAGGCCGCGAACGCCACGGGATCGACGAAAACGGTACCCGTCGACGACTAATCGCGTGCGTTCACCAGGCGTAGTCGGGCAACGACCTCATGACCGGCCTGATAAAGCGCAGAAAAGGCATGTCCCGGTTCACAGAGGTCCTTCTCCGACAGGTCCAGGTATCGGCGACCAACATACGTGAGAGCACGGAAGGTCACCCGCCCGGACTCCGGGACAGGCGCTCGCTCCGAGTCTTCGTCGAAGGTGTCGAGGTGTGCTCCGACGACCGAGAGGAAATGGCGGGTCGCGGCGACCACGACACGGTGTGCGCCACCGCCCACCAGGCCGCCACCGGCACTCGTGTAGAGGCTGGTGGTGCCATCGGCCAACGAGACAACCGTGGCTGTGCCCTCGGTCATCCCGATTTCCATCAGCGCACCCCACACTACGGTGCCATCTGTGGGACGACGCATTCCCTCGACCGCGGGATCAAGGGTGAGAACACCCTCGCGAAGTCGATGGAACAATAGTGCACAGTTGTCGGAGCGAAGAGGCACGCGGCTACCGAGCATCGTCCAAATCGTAGTGGGGGAACCCGGGTCCGTCCCAGCATCCGACCGAATCCGATCCCTAATGATCAGTGCTGACCACACTTATTGGTGGTGGGGTCGGCCGCGTGCGGACCACACGCGACTCCAAGGTCACCGTCAGGCATCACGCCGGTCTGCGGCCGTGACCGCGTCCGGCCCCTCGGGGCCAGACCCGGGCCACGGACCCGGGAGGCCACCCGGGCCGAGCCGCACCTCGAGGAGGAACGAATCAGTCACTTAAGGCACACTTTCGACCCGTGAGTGTCCGGAGCACCACGGTCAGCCGCGACGGCGAGCCTCCGCCGTACACCCCGGCGGCCGACCACGGCCGTCCCGCGACGCCTACATGGTTCCTGATCTGCGCCGTCATGTGTGTCTGCCTGTGCGCGGCGGCCGGGGTGGGCGCCATCGCCGTGGTTGAGCGGCGCGCCCACGCGGTGTCGGCGATCAGTAGGCAGACGATGGCCGGCACCCAGGCGTCCTGGGACATCCACCGGCACCTGGCTGAGGCGGCGGCGGCCGAGGCCTCGACGTTCCTCGGGATCAGCACCACGCCGGGCGCGGCTCCCTACGACGACTTCGCCGCCGCGATGCGGGCCGCGAACGAGGCGATGGTGCGGGCCGGAGCCACCACCGATCCGGGGTCCGGCGGCCTCGCCTGCCCCGGGCAGGAGCCCCCCGCCACCGTCAGGCCGAGTCCGACCAGCTCCGGCCCGACCAGCTCAGCCACGGCCGGGGCCACAGCCGGAGCTGGAGCCGGAGCCGGAGCCGGGGCGGCCGGAGCCAGTGGCGGACCAGGCAAGGGCGGATCAGGCAGGGGCGGCGCCCGGTCCGCGGCGCCGCCGAGCAGCGAGGCCGCGGCCGCGGCGCTGGCCACGCTGGTCTGCCTCACTCCGGTGTACACGCGCTACGTCGGCGAGGCCCGTGCCAACGACCGCATGGGCATGAGCGTCGGCGGAGCCTACCTGCGCATGGCCAACTCGCTCATGAACGACCACCTCCTGCCCGCCAGCGCGACACTCGCCCGTTCCCACACGGAGGATCAGGCGCAGGCGTTCCGGCGCGCGACCCGGGCGGGCGACGTCGCGGGGCTGGCCGTGGTCGCGTTACTCGCGCTCGCGGCGCTGGCGGCCGCCCAGGTGCTCGGCGTGCTGTGGACCCGCCGATGGCTGAATCCGGGCCTTCTCGCCGCCACGCTCCTGGTCACGGTGGGGATCATCTGGCCGCAGGCAGCCCTGGCCACCGAGCGGGCGAAACTGGCGAGCGCCCGGTCCGAGGGCTATGACGTCCAGGCGATGCTGGCTCGGGTCCGCCATCTCGCGCTGCGCGCGGAGGGGGACGTTCTCTACTGGCGGATCGCTCAGGGCGGTGAGATCGTCTTCGACGCCGACTTCGACCAGACCGCCGCGCAGCTCGCCTGCGCCGCCCGAGGCCGTGAGCCGGGCACCACACCCCTGAACGAACCGAGGGCCCTGAACGAACCGAGCAGTGCGGGCGCGGCGAGCGCGGCGGTGGAAGGCCTGCCCGGACCGCACGAAGCGGCGACTCGCGACCCGAATCTCGTGCGCTGGTGCGGTCCGGCGACGGCTCGCCCGCTCGATCCGGGCATCGTCAAACTCGTCGACACCGCCCGCCAGGCTGGGGCTACCGCGATCGACGCCCCGGTCGGCGATTCAACGCCCAGGGCCACGGGTCGGTTCATGGAGCTGGACAGGGCGCTGACGAAGGCGGACGGCGTGGCCGAGGCACGGTTCGGCACCGAGGTCGCCGGGGCCGGCGACGCGCTGCGCGGCGTGGCCGCCGGCGCGGGGGCGCTGTTCCTGCTCGCGGCGGTGCTGGCCGCCGCCGGGCTGGCGCCGCGGATCCGGGAATACGGGTGAGACGCGCCGCGCTGGTGGCGGCGGCGCTGATGACCGCAGCGGCGCTGGTCGGGTGCTCGACCGTTTCCGGTGACCTGCCCCGCGCGGCCGACCAGCCATGGGAGCCGCTGGTGACCGCGTCGGCCGAGGCGGCCGAGGCAACCCAGGAGGCCCGTCCTGAGGCTGCGGTGCCCACGAACCTCGTCCCGCCCGCCGACGCCGGGGACTTCGTGTCGGGAGGCTCACTCGACAGGATCCGCAAACGCGGCTTCCTACGGGTGGGTGTCTCGCGCGACACCCAGACCCGCGGCGCGTGGAGTCCGGTGTTGCACCGGTTCGAGGGCTTCGACGTCGAGCTCGCCCAGCGGATCGCAGAGGCCCTGTTTGGTCCGGGTACGGCGGACGAGAAGGTGCGGTACCGCCCGGTCAGCTACGCGGAACGCCTGCCGGCGGTTGAGAACGGGGAGGTGGACATCCTCGTCAGCACCCTGACCTACTCGGAGTCACGGGCCGAGCGTGTGGGTTTGTCCGCGGCTTACTTCACCGCCCATCCACGGCTGCTCTCCCATCGGGAGAGCACGCACTCGGAAGCGGGGCCCGGCATCGACTTCCCGGAGGAACTCGCCGGGAAACGGGTGTGCGCCCCGCGGGGGACGACGACGCTGACGAACCTGGAGAATACCCATCAAACCCATCCCACGTTCGAGATCGTGGATCACCTTAACGAGCTGTCCGACTGTCTGGTTGCCTTCCAGCAGGGTGAGGTCGACGTCGTGGCCGCGAACGACGCGAGTCTGGTGGGGATGCTGGAACAGGATGCCACCGCCGTACTCGGAACGTTCTCAGTCGGGCGGGACGGGTACTACAGTGTCGCATTCGAGCGGGACGACACCGAGCTCGCCGGATTCGTCAACGGGGTTTTGGAGCGTCTACGGCGTGACAAGCCGGAGTGGCTGAAATTATGCGAGAGGTGGAAGGCTCCCGAGATGCCCTGCGAGGAGTCGCTGCCACCCGAGCCGCAGTGGGCGCGCTGACCAGGCACGGGGCGGGTGGTACCGGTGGTGGGACCGCCCGGCGGCGCCCGGGAAAGGGGGATGGGTGGTGACCGGTGAAGACCGGACAGTCTCGGCGGGCGGGATCGCCCGCGACCTGACGGCCGCCCGCGAGCAGCTCGCCAGCCTCAGCGACCTCGTACGCGAAGCGCTCGACTCACCCGAGCACGTGCGTGGCCGGATCGTCGCGCCGGTCGGCCTGGTCACCTTCGCCGACCGCGACGTGCTGGAACAGGACGGCGTGGGCCTGCGCCCATGGCTCGACGACCTGGCCGCCGCCGCGCTCGGGGGCCGGCGCGACGGCGACGTCGCCCGTGGCCTCGCCGAGTGGCGCGAGCTCGCCGTCAGCACCGAGCAGGCCGCGCGGGCGGTGACGAGCGCGAACGCGGTCGGGCTGAACCAGCGCCGTGAGCTGCGTGGACGTCTCGCGGCCGTGCACGGGAAGGCCGCCCGGCTGGGGCTGGCCGAGGACGAGGAGCTCTCCGCGCTGCACGCACGGGCGTTCGAGGAGCTCTACCGGGCGCCCACCGACCTGGCCGAGGCCGAACGGCTCACCATGGCCTACGTCCGCGCCCTGCACAGCCGGGACGTCCGAGCCGAGGGGCCGGGCCGGTGAGCGAGCCGACGGGTGTCGCGTGCGTCCGGCCCGGCTGTGTCGGCGGGGTCATCATGACCAGCGGCTTCTGCAACCGGTGTGGCGCGCCCGGCCCGGAACCGGCATCGGAGACGGAAACAGAGTCGGGACCGGCACCGGCACCGGCAGCGGTAGTGGTACCGGCACAGGCGGCGCCCCCGGAACGAGAAGCCGTACCGGATCAAGCGGCGACACCGGAGCAGGAAGCCGAGCAGCCAACGGAACAGGGAGCTGAACAGGCACCGGAACAGGGAGCCGAGCAGGCGCCGGACACCGCCGATCCCGTGCTGGTCACCACCCAGCCGATCAGCGTCTCCCGCCCGGCCGCCAAGGATCGCGACCCGCTGCGCCTGCCCGTCCGGCGCGACGTCGTCGTGGCGAACCGTCCCGTGCTGCTGTCGAGCCCGAACGTGCCGACGAACCTGCGCGAGTGTGCCGCGTGCGGTACCAGGGTCGCCCGGCCCGGCCCGGAGGGCGCCGTCGAGCTGGAGGGTGTCTGCCCGCGCTGCCGGCAGCCGTACTCGTTCACGGTCAAGCTCGCGGCCGGCGACCACGTCGGGCAGCAGTACACCGTGCACGGCGCGATCGGCCACGGCGGGATGGGCTGGGTGTACGCGGCGACGAACGACAACCTGGGTGACGACGACATCCAGGCCTGGGTGGTACTCAAGGGCCTGCTCGACGTGGCGAACCCGGAGGCGCGGCGGATCGCCGAGGTGGAACGGCGGATGCTGATCTCCGTCAACCACCCGAACATCGTGAAGATCCGTGACTACGTCTCGCACCAGGGCGAGGACTACATCGTCATGGAGTACGTCCCGGGAGTGTCGCTGTCCCGGCTGGCCGAGACCCAGCCGCCCGGCCCGGACGGGCGGCCGCGGCCGCTGCCCCCCGCGGACGCCATCCGTTACCTGCTGCGGCTGCTGCCCGCGCTGAGTCACCTGCACCGGCGGGGGCTGGCGTACTGCGACCTCAAACCGGACAACATCATGGTCAGCACCGAGCAGGTCACGCTGATCGACCTCGGCGGCGCGCGGCGGCTGGACGACCAGTTCTCCAGCTTCCTGTCGACGCCCGGCTACCGCGCCCCGGAGCTGGAGGAGGGCGAGTTCCGCCCGGCGGAGGTGACCCGGCACAGCGTGCCGACCGTCGCCTCGGACGTCTTCGCCGCCGCCCGCACGCTGGCCCGGCTCGTCCTCGGCCGGTTCCCGGGCTTTTTGGACGTCCACCGGCACGGGCTGCCGCCGCGGGGTGAGCACGCGCCGCTACTCGAGTTCGAGTCCCTCGACCACCTGCTGCGCCGGGGCACGGCGAGCGACCCGGCCGACCGGTTCGCGACCGTCGCCGAGTTCGCCGAGGAGCTCACCGGGGTGCTCTACGAGATCGCCTCGCGCACCGAGGGGAACGTCCCGCCGCTGGCCAGCCGCTGGTTCGAGCCGGATCTGCATCCGACGGGCGAAGCCGACGACGGCCACGGCGAGGCCGACGAGCCGCCGACGGTCTGGGAGATCCTGCCCGACCTGCGGATCGACGCGGACGACCCGCAGGCCCGGGTGCTCGCGACGACCCCCGGGGAGGACCCGGCCGCGCTGGCCGACCGGCTCGCGGAGGTCGCGCAGCCGACCCGGCAGACGCGGCTGGCACTGGCCCGCGCCCAGATGCGCGCCGGCTACACCGACAAGGCCGAGGTGACGGTGCGGGAGCTGGCCGCCGCCTACCCGCGGGAATGGCGGGTGACCTGGTGCCAGGGCCTGCTCGACCTGGCAGCGGGGCGATCGACGCAGGCCGCCGAGGCGTTCGAGAAGGTCTACGCGCGCATGCCCGGCGAGCTGGCGCCGCGGCTCGCCGTCGCGACCGCCAGTGCCGACGCCGGCGACCGGGCCCGCGCCGCCGAGCTGTTCGACGTCGTCAGCCAGGTCGACCCGGCGATCACCAGCGCCGCGTTCGGGCTGGCCCGCTGCCTGGACGACCGGGACGGCAAGCTCGACGCCTACCGTCGGGTGCCGGCGTCCACGCACGCGTACACGGCCGCCCGAGTGCGGATGATCGGCGTGCTCGTCGGCTCGCACCTGCGCCCCGAGCAGGCCGGCGCGGTGCCGGTCGTGGTCTCCCTGGACGACCTGCGCAGCGCCGAGGCCATCCTCGAGAGCTCCCGGCCGCGGCTCGGTCTCGACCGCCGGCGCCGCGCCGAGCTGCGGCTGGACATCCTCGCCGCCGCGCTGCGCATGGTCGGCGCCGGCCCGCCGGGGCCGACCCGGACGGGGCCGAAGCAGGTGTTCGGGCGCAGGCTCGTCCCCCGTGAGCTGCGTCTCGGGCTCGAAGCGGCGTACCGGGACATCGCCCGGCTGGCCGGTGACCGCCGCGAGCGCATCCGGTATGTCGACGCGGCGAACCGGATCCGCCCGCGGACCCTCTGGTGATCTGCGGGGCGACGTGATCGGTTTTCGGGTCGACGTCTACACCGACGAATACCTCCCGGACGGCGTCACCGACGCGGATGCCCTGCTCACGGTCTGCGCCGAGGATGACGGCGCACCGGGCGAGCCGGACGTCGAGCACGTCGAGGTGATCGTAATCGACTGCTCGGGGTCGATGAGCACACCCGCCACGAAGATCTACGCCGCGCGGCGGGCCGCGTGCGCGGCCGTGGACGGCCTGCGCCCGGGGACGCTGTTCGCCGTGATCCGCGGCACCGGCACCGCCCAGGTTGTCTACCCGCCGGGCGGCGGCCTGGCCCGCGCCGCCACGGACACCCGCGACCAGGCCCGGCGGACCATCAACCGGATGAGCGCCGCCGGGGGCACCGCGATCGGGAGCTGGCTGCTGACGGCCCGGGACCTGTTCGCCGGCCATCCCGACGCCGTCCGGCACGCCATTCTGCTGACCGACGGGCGGAACGAGCACGAGAGCGCCGCGGACTTCGCGGACGCGCTGGCCGCGTGCCGGGGGCACTTCCAGTGCGACAGCCGGGGCGTGGGCCGCGGCTGGGTCGCCGCCGAGCTCACCGCGGTGTCCGACACCCTGCTGGGCACGGCCCGCGACATCGCCGACCCGGCCGACCTGGTCGCCGACTTCCAGGCGATGACGAAGGCGGCGATGGCCCGCGCGCTGCCGGCGGTCTCGCTGCGGGTGTGGATCCCGCACGGGGCACGGATCAGCACGTTCAAGCAGGTGCATCCCACCCTCGAGGACCTGCTCGAACGCGGGACGGCCGTCGGCGGGCAGGAGACCGAGTTCCCCACCGGGGCGTGGGGCGCCGGCTGCCGTGACTACCACCTCTCCGTCTCCGGCCTGCTCCCGCACCGGATCACCCGACCGAGCCGGCTCGCCCGCATCGCGGTCGTCACGGACGGGCGGCGGCTGGCCGGTGGGGACGTCCAGGCGATGTGGACCGCGGACGAGCAGCTGCACACCCAGGTCTCCCGGGAGGTGCGGCACAGCAGGGGTGTGATCGACCTGGCGGAGGCGATCAGGCTGGGCATGGCCGCGCGGGGCCGCAGCGACCTCGCCGCGGCCGGCGCGCACCTGGGCCGCGCGCTCGACCTGGCCCGCGCCAGCCACGATCAGGCGACGGCCGAGATTCTCGAGCAGGTGGTCGAGGCCGACCCGGCCGGGGACGCGCCGGCCGGGGACGCGCCGTGGGTGCGGCCCGACGTCGACCCCCACCTGTTCGAGGTGCTCGAGGTCCGCTACCGGTTCACCCGGGCTCTCGAACCGAGGAGGGCGCGGTGAGCACGGAAACCGGCCCGGCCGACGGTGACGGGGACAGCCCGCACAGCGAGGGCGAGGACGGGCCGGCCTACCGCCCGCCGACCGGATGGCTGGCCGGCCCCGGCCCGGGGCGGGCCTATCCCACCCCTGAGCTGTCCGGGGCAACCACCCAGCATGCCGCCGGCCGCGGCGGGACGACCGGGCGGCGCACCGATCCGGACACAGACGACGACCCCGACGAGCCCGACGACGTGCCGGACGACCCCGACGACTACGCCGACGGCGAGCCCGCGGACGACCTGCCCGCAGGCGATGCCGGCATCGCCGGCGCCGGGCCGGGCGGCCCCCCGGCCGCGGCGGGCGGGCTCGCCCTGGCCGGCTCCGGGGAGCCGCCGGCACCACGGGCCGGCCGCGGACGGCCCCCGCTGGGCAGCTGGGACCCCGACGACAGCTTCGCCCCTCGATTCCCGCGGGCCGAGGCGACGCCGGCGCACTGCCCGCACTGCCGGGCCCGCCCCGCGCCGACCGACCGGTTCTGCCTGCGCTGCCGGTACGAGTTCGCCACCGGCCGGCGTCCGGTGGTGCCGCGGGTATACCCGGCACCCGCCGCGTCGCCGCGTTGGGATGCGGTCGTCGAGGTCGACGAGGCCCACTTCGCCCGGGTGATCGGGGACGGCGTGCGCCTCCCCGAAGGCCGTCTCCCCTGGGTGGTCCACCTGGACGGGCCGGAGATCCTGATCGGCGCCGGGCCGGATGGCCCGCCGGTGGGCGTCGACCTGTCCGGGCCGGCGGACGACCCGGCGGTGTCCGGGCGGCACGCGAGCCTCGTCCGGCAGCCGGACGGCGGCTACGCCGTCGTCGACCACGGCTCCCTCAACGGGACCAGGGTGAACGACAGCAGTCAGCCGATCCCGGCCGGGCACCTCGTCTCGCTGCGTGACGGGGACCGGGTGTTCGTCGGCGCCTGGACCCGGATCACGATCCGCCGCCCGTGACGAGCACGCCGTCCGGCCAGTTCGGCTGGATGGCGTTCGGGGGCACGCCCGGGACCCGCAGGACGTCGCGCAGGTAGCGGGTGTGGAGCCTGTTCCAGGTCGGGCCGGTCATCATGTCGAGCAGCACCCGGTTGACGAAGGCGACGAAGGCGTCGTCGGCGGCCCGGTTCGCCGCGGCCTCGGCCGGGGAGAGGCCCGGCGCGAGATCCGTCCGGCCGATCGCCACGCCGTAGGGCTCGTCGAGGCCGGCGCGGCCCGCCGGGCCCAGAACGCCGTCGAACGCCTCGGGACCGAGGACGGTGACGGTGGCGTCCTCGGCACGCATCCCGGCGAGGATCGTGTCGTCGGTGGCCACCGCGTCCACCTCACCGCGCTGGAGCGCGGCCAGGCAGTCCACGATCCCCACCCGGTTCACCGCGATCGGCCGGCCGGGGCCGCGCACCAGGTTCGCGATCTTCTCGAACGAGGTGCTTCCCTGCGACGAGCAGACCGGCCGTCCAGCGAGGTCACCGACGGTGCGCAGGCCCGCGCCGGCCGGCACCAGGATGCGCATCGCGGCCTCGTAGTACACCCCGGAGAAGCGGACCCGCTCCTTGCGGGCGCAGGTCATCGTCATCGTGCCGGTGACGATGTCGACGGTGCCGTCGGCGACCAGCGCCTCCCTGTCCCGGGTGTCGACCGCGCGGAACTGCACCAGTTCGGGGTCGCCGAGAATGGCCCCGGCGATCTCGCCGGCGATGGCCGGGTCGAAGCCCTCCACCTCCATGGTGCGCCAGTTCATCGACCCGAACGGCGGGGCCACCGTGGTCACCCCGACGCGAAGGTAGCCGTACCGCCGGATCGCCTCGATCCGCGATCCGCGCGCTCCCGGCGGCGGCAGGGCGGCGAGCGGGGGCACACTCGCGCGGGCGATGCAGGGCTGCGCGGACGGACCCGGCTGGCCTGGTGTTGACGAGGGCCCCGCCGAGCCGGCGGCCGCCCCGGGACGGGCCGGGGCTGCGACGCCGTCGGCGGGCGGCAGCGGCCGAGCCTGGCGGGGCAGCGGACTGCCCGTCGTCGCGCACCCCGGCAGCGCGGCCAGCCCCAGCCCGATCCCGAGCACGACGAGAACGGCGACGACACGGGCGCGTCTGTTCACAGGTACTCCCGGACGCGGGCACTGATCCCGATCACGCAGCAGGACGCCGCGGTGAGCAGGGCGATCGGGAGGACGGCGGCGAGGAGGCGCACGTCGGCGGCCCCGGCGTCCACCTCACCGTTGAAGCCCTCGAGATGGGCGCCCACCAGCCCGTCCACCCGGGTGATGAACCGGTCGAAGTGCTCCGACCGCAGGGTGACGCCGACGACGTCGTCGAAGACGTCCGGACTGCCGGCGCCGGCGGTCGGGCGCGGGGGCCGCCGCAGGGTCGCCACCACCTCACCGCGCTCCCGCAGCCAGGCGGTGAACTCCGCCGCCAGCTCGGCGCGCTCGGCGGGGAGCTCGGCCAGAGCGGCCGAGAGGGCACCCGCCGTCGGGGTGGGGCGGCCGTCCAGGCCGTAGCCGAGGCCGGCGACCGCGCGCTGGAAGCACGCGTCGGCGCCGTCGCCGTTTCCCAGCGACGCCAGGGACAGGTACTCGCAGGTCCGCGCCTCGAGGGCGAGAGTGCGCGAGGCGGCCAGCAGGGTCATGGGCACGAAGTCACCCCGCTGCGCGGCGGACAGCCGGCTCTGCTGCCCGCCGAGCAGGACCAGGCAGGCCACGGCGACCGCACCGAGCACGCCGGTCGCGGCCAGCAGGCCGGCGTTGAGGATCCGCCGCGTGCGGCGGTACACGTACACCTGTGCGCCGACGAGGGCGACCAGCGCACAGGCCAGCACGAGGAGCAGCAGATCCTCGCCGTGGCCGCCGGTCGCCCGGCGGTAGTCGGCGTCCACCCGGTCGCCGTAGGCGGTGACCAGCAGGTTCGTCTGGCCGAGGATGCTCGTCGCCATCAGGTCGGACGCCAGCCGCTGGTAGGAGCCGCCGACCGTGTTTCCCGCGCGGATGTTCGCCGACGCCTCGGCGACCAGCCCCACGTACTCCGGGATCAGGGTCGCGATCCGGTCCATCGCGCAGTGCGACGTCGAACCGGGTGCGCGGGCCGACTCGCACTCCCCCGGGTCGACCTCGCGCAGTTCGAGCAGCGCCGTCGTCGCCGAGCGCACCGCGGCGCTGTACTGGTTGGGGGCGGCCGGCCCGTCCCCGGCGGGAGCCGTGTCGTCACCCGCGAGCCCGGAGACGGCGGCGTCCCCGCTGTGGTCACCGGTGTAGTAGCCGCCGGCCTTCACCTCGTCGTAGTTCTCCCGGCGCTCCGCGGGCGACGACGGGCGGGACGGCACGAGGTCGACCCAGGAGAAGACGTTCGCCGCGGCGGTCGCGTCCGCCCGGGCGAGGGCCGCCCGCAGCCGCTCGGCGATGATCAGCGCAGCCGCGGACCGCTCCCGGATGCTCTCCGTCGCGTCGAGACGCTGGGCGACCACCGCGCGGCTCACCGTTCCCGCGAGCAGGAGCGCCCCGATCAGCACCGCGAGGACCCCGACGAACCGCGAGCCCGCGCCGACAGCGAGAAACTGGCGAACGGACCGGACGGCAGCCGGAGCCTGCATCGTCACAGTCACGCATCGTACACAGTTCGCACAATCACCGCAGCCGCAGTATCCGCCGCCGGCGGACGTCCGATCACGACCCGGTGAACCGCCAGGTGGGGGGGTCGCCGGGCCGCTCGTGCACGAGCCCGCGCCGTTCGAGCGCCCGCAGGTGCGCGAGCGCCTCGGAGACGGCGCTGCGCTTCATGAAACCCCCGATCTCGTCCCACGGCCGCGACCACGTCATGAGCCGGGCGACCTCCCAGGCGGTGGTCGCGCCGGGACGCAGCGCGGCGATCACCTCGGCGAACCGGTGCTCGTGGTGCAGGCGCAGCTCGGCCAGCCGGGACGACAGGCCCTCGAAGCGGTACTCGTGCGCGGGCAGCGTGCCCTCCGCGGGCAGGGCGTCGACCTTGTCCAGCGAGCGCAGGTAGTCGCCCAGCGGGTCGTCCGCGACACGCGCCTCGAACGGGATGTTCGGCGTGATCCGCGGCAGCACGTGGTCGCCGGAGAGCAGCAGCCGGTTGGCCGGCTCCCAGAAGCACAGGTGGCCCGGGGAATGGCCGGGCGTCCAGACCGCGCGCAGATCCCAGCCGGGCACGTCCGGGCGGTCCCCGTCCTCGAGCAGGATGTCCGGCTGCGGCAGCGCGGGCAGCGGGCCGGGCGGCAGCATGTCGACGGTGAAGTCCCGCAGGGCGTCGGCGGGCGCGCCGGCCCGCACCATCCCCTCGTTGACGGCCTGGAACAGCTCCATGGGGTCGGTCGGATGGTCGCGCAGCAGCGCGGCGTCCGCAGGGTGCAGCGCGATCCACGCCCCGGACGCCTCGCGCAGCCGGCCGGCGAGACCGTAGTGGTCGGGATGCATGTGGGTCGGCATGATCCCGCGCAGGTCCGTGACGGCGTAGCCGGCCGTGGCCAGGCCCGCCTCGACCGCGGCGAAGGCGGCGTCGGTGTCCCAGCCGCTGTCGATCACGTAGGCGCCGTGATCGGTCTCGAACAGGTAGACGAAAACGTGGCTCAGGCCGGACGTCGGCAACGGCACCGGAATGCTCCACAGGCCGGGCCGGAGCTGTTCCACGGGCGGCAGGCCCACCCCGGGGCGCCGCGCCACGGCGGTCACGAACCGATCACCGCCAGGCGGCCGGGCTGCGTCATCCGATCACTCTCCCGCTCCGGCCCGCACGACGTCACAGGTACCGCGAGTGGGACTGGTACCGCCGACGGCGGACGGGCAGCGGTCGCCCGCTCCCAGCCGGCCGAAGCCGCACCGGACACAGAGAGCGAACAGCCGGGACGATACTAGATACCTGTTTAACACTACTAAACGACAGGCTCGAATACGCACCAAGCCCCCACGATCAAGATCGCAAATAGGAGGGCGGGGGCGGAGTCTCGTCCTTTTTGTCACACTTGGCGCATGTGGTGTGGATGGCGTTCGCGTCGCTGGGGATCAGCTGCGGTGCTTGTCGTTACGGGTGTTCTGCTGGTCGGATGCGGTGCGGATGACGGCGAGTCGTCGGGTGATGGTTCGACCGGCCCGGCGCCGACCGGCCCCGCGGCGGCTGCGGCGGACGCGGCTGCGGCGTGTGTCGCTCTGGCCCGCAGCACGGACGACCTGCGACTGCCGGCGGATGCGTCCCAGCCTTGGGTGGCTGGTGACCGGCTGAAAGGTGCGCAGCGTCTCACCGGCGCGGCGGCGGAGCAGGACGGCCGTTTCACCGTGCTGAAGGAGGCCGTCAACCGGATCGGAGACGACACCGACCGCCTGGATATCGCCGGTCTGACCGACACCATCCCGGCCGCGCTCGCCGTCTGTCGCACCGCGGGTCTGCCCGCCGACCCGGTTGAAGCGACCGACGCCCAGGCGGACGCGGCGGCGGGATGCGCCGCGGCGGCACGAACCCGGGACCAGTTCGCCATCACCGACTACCGGTCGCTCGTATTCGCGACCACACTGCGTATCGAGGGCGCCGTGGGTTTGTTGACCGCGGCGAGCGAAGCGGACAGTCGCTACCAGCCCCTCGTCGAGGGGATCGAACCGGTCCAGCAGGACCTGCAGACCCTCGCGTTCGATCAGCTGCGCACCGACGGCCCCAATCTGCTCACCGCCTGCGACCGCCAGGGACTGCCGCACGAGTAGAGACGAGACCGTCCAGAGACCTGCCGGGGTGCAGGTCGAGGACGTCGACCGCGCGGCGGACGGTCAACCCGTTCATCGGCAGCATCGAACGCCGGTGATCGGCACTGTCGCCGTCCGTACCGTCCTGATGCCGCCAGCTGCAGACTTCGATCAAGATCACCGCGGCAACCTACGCCGTCAACACCGTTGACCATCTTGATGCGGGTCCTTCTGTCCGGCCCCGATAGATGGCAGGGTTCCGGTCGCGTTGTTTGGCAGGGCCGATGATCGTGTGGCCCGCGCCTATGATGATCGACCATGGCCGAGTCTGCCCCGAGCTATCTGGCGACCGTCGCGGCGGCGTACGACGGTGTGGCCGAGGTGTATGCCGAGCTTTTCGCTGACGTGCTCGATCGCCAGCCGCTGGAGCGTGCGCTGCTGTCCGCGTTCGCCGACGTCGTGCGCGATCTCGCGGGCCCGGTCGCGGACCTTGGCTGCGGGCCCGGCTATGCGACGGCCTACCTGCACAGGTTGGGGCTGGACGTGTTCGGTGTGGACCTGTCGCCGGAGATGGTCGCCTTGGCTCGAAGCTCTCATCCAGGGTTGCGGTTCGAGGTGGGCACGATGACCGCGCTGGACCTGCCGGACCGCGCGCTCAGCGGTGCCCTCTGCCGCTACTCGCTCATCCACACCCCGCCCGCCGACATCCCCGCCGTCCTCGCCGAGGTCCACCGCGTCCTGGCGCCCGGCGGCCACCTGCTGCTCGGCTTCCTGGCCACAGACGAGTCCGCGGCCGAGGTGCACGCCTACGACCATCGGGTGACAGGCGCCTACCGCTGGCCGCCCGACCACCTCGCCGGGTTGGCGCGGCAGGCAGGGCTTGTCGAGGTCGCCCAGTTGGTGCGAGCACCGACGGACGAAGAACGAGGCCGACAGGCACAGCTGCTGGCCCGCCGCCGGCAGGAGGCGTAAGCCTCCGCCCCCTCGCGAACGTGCGACGCCGCCCGGTACACGATCGATCAGGTCCTCGCCGACCACGACCACACCGCCCGCGCCCCCAGAACGGCCCCACGACACCCAGGGAACTGACCGCTCCTCCTGCACAGCTCGTCCAAGCGCCGCAAGCATGCCCGATACGGCGAACCAGAACGCCGAAGAACCACCGCCACTTGTCGATGAAGATCACACCCACGCCCGGACGGATTTCCGACAAGATCAGTCGGGTGGGTTAGGTCGATGATCAGGCGGGCGTCAGAGGGCCGGGCCGAGCTGTTCGAGGAGGAGCTCGAGCTGGCCGGCACTGTCGCGGGTGTGGGGGTGGTCGTCGCCGAGAAGGCGCCGGCGGCGGGTGAGGGTGTCTTCGGCCAGTTCCCGGGCTGCCTGGTGCTCTCCCAAGGCACTGAGATCGATGGCGAGGTTTTGCGCTGAGGCCAGGGTGTCGGGATGGTCCTCACCGAGGATCCGGCGGCAGCGGGTCAGGGTGTCCTCGGCCAGCTCCCGCGCCACCTGGTGCTCCCCCACCGCGGCCCGGTGGAAAGCGAGGTTGTTCGCCGAGCGCAGGGTGTGGGGGTGGTCGTCGCCGAGGATCCGGCGACGGCGGGTCAGGGTGTCCTCGGCCAGCTCCCGCGCCGCCCGGTGCTCACCGAGGTCGGCCAGCAGAAGGGTGAGGTTGTTCGCTGAGGCCAGGGTGTCGGGGTGGTCGTGACCGAGGAGACGCCGCATTCGGTTCAGGGTGTCTTCGGCCAGCTTGCGGGCGGCCTGGTGCTCGCCGAGGGCGGCCATCTGGTTGGCGAGGTTGTTCGCCGATTGCAGGGTGAGGGAGTGGTCGTCGCCGAGGATCCGGCGACGGCGGGTCAGGGTGTCCTCGGCCAGCTCCCGCGCCGCCCGGTGCTCACCGAGGTCGGCCAGCGCGGTGGCAAGGGCGGTGGTGATGATCTGACTGTCGGGATGGTCAGGGCCAAGCGTGGTGATCCAGCGGGTGCGGGTGGTGTGGCTGAGGGTGCGGACACTGTGGTTCTGGCCGCTGCAGTGCAGGTACCAGCAGGTCCGGTGCAGCAGCAGCCGGAACCCGTCGGGTTCGGCCAGGCCGGGAAAGTCAGCGAGATGGCCTGCGACCGCGGTGACGTGGGGGGTGAGCGTGGCGTAGGTCGGCCAGGCCGAGGGGTCCTCCGCCTCGCCGGGGTAGACGGTGGCGAGCAGGTCAAGGGCACCGGCGAGGGCGATGCGCCGCTGGTCCGCGGTGAGGCGGGCCCGCAGGAGGGCGTGGACGAGGCGGTGCAGCTGGAGGGTGGTGTCGGTGCGGCGGGCGAGCGCGAGCCTGCTGATCGCGGCAAGCGCGGTGTGCGTGGTGTAGGGATCCCCGAGGGCCAGCCATTCGCTGCCGGCGGGGCGGAGTGGGATGGGTTCGGGGGCGAGGAACGCCAGCCGATCCAGCAGGCCAGCAGCACCCGGATGGTCGCTGCCGAGCCGTTCACGGGCAGCGGTGACGGTCGCGGCCAGCCCTGGATGATGCAGCGTCTCCTCAGCGAGCAGCAGAGCGGGGCGGGTGGCCAGCAGGGCCAGATAGTCGTGCACGGGGAGACCACTGGTGGCCAGGAAAGCCCCGGCCTGGTCGACGGCCAGCGGTAGATCACCGAGCGCGTCAGCGAGCTGGTCGGCGGCGGTGTCGGACAGGGTGGGCAGATAGCGGCGCAGAAGCGCGAACGATTCGGCACGGGTGAACTCGCCGACTTCGACCAACTCCACCCCGACCCGGCCCACCCCCGGATCGCGGCAGGTCACCACCAGCCGTCCCGTGGCCGGCGGAAGCATCCGCGCCAACGTCGCCGGGTCGCCGACGTTGTCATAGACCAGCAGCCAGCTCTGTCGACGTCCCAGCTCCGCCAGCGCCTCCCCCGCCCGGACCGGCAGATCCCCCGAGCCGATCCCGAGAGTGTTCGCGAGAGCGGCAAGACCGGCGAGCAGACCCGCGGAGGTTTCCGCGTCCACCCACCAGACCAGCTGGTAGTCCGCGGCATACCGCCAGGCGAACTCCACCGCCAGCTGCGACTTACCCACCCCACCGGCGCCCCGCAACGCCGCGATCGCGACACGGCCGGTACCGGCGGCAAGCTGGGTGCGCAGGCCGTCCAGGAGGGTGTCACGGCCGGTGAAGAGCAGGTTCCGCGCGGGCACGTTCCACACCGCGGGCAGCCGCCCCGGGAACACCGCCCCCACCGAGGGCGGGGCGGCCGGGCGGCCGGGGAAGCCACCGGACACCCGCACGGGGTGGACCAGGCCGACCGCCTCCAGCAGACGCCGTCGCGCTACGGGCTCGTCGACATCGAACAGGTCCCGGTAGGAGATGGTCGACAGCACCGGCGGGACTGGACAGTCGGCGACACGCAACGGGGTCAGTTTCCGCCCGGCCAGGGCGCCGGTCCACTCCTGGGTGCACCAGTGCGAAGCGAAATACGCCTGCGAACAGACCGCAACCGTCCGGGCCGCAGCGCCCATCTGCACGCTGATCCAGGTCACGAAGTTCTCCCCCGCCGGGGAATCCCACGCCTGCACCGCCACCGTGCGGCCCGCGGCTTCGAGCACCTCGGCGACCCAGGTCGCCCACGCCTCATCCGCCCCGGTGTAGGAGACGAAGAAGTCCACCCCACCGCCCGAACCCGCCGAGGACGTTGATTCCCCGCCGACCGGTCCCCGGGCCCCCGTGCCCACATCCATGCCCGCAGCTTGCCAGAACGACCACAAGCCGTCACCAACCAGACGCGTCCCGCCTCCCCGCCGCGCCAACAACCGAGCCGCAGGCAGAGGGCCGGCAAGCCGACCATCCTCAGGCACAGGTGACGGCGATCCAGCCGTCCGACACCCATCCCGGCCCTGGCCGGAAACCTATGGTTTCCCGACAAGATCGAATCAGGGGTGGCGGCCACGGCCCGCGACCGAGCTCAGCTACCCGACCACAGTCGGCGGATGTCCTCCTGGTGGCCCCGGGCCCACCGGACGACCCAGGTTCGTGGGCCCGCCGGAGAGTTGTCGCGCCATCCGACGACGTCCCAGCCGATGACTTCGGTGAACAGGTCCCGGCCGGCGTCGGCCGCGCCGAGGGCGGCCAGGTCGAGTGCGAGGTGCAGCGCCGCGTACAGGGTCAGCGGATGCTCGTCGCCGAGCCGTGCCCGCGCGCCGGCCAGCGCGCGGGTATGCAGGTCGCGGGCGTGCGCGCCACGGCCGAGGCCACGCAGCGCGACACCGAGCACCGCCGCGGTCCACACGGTGTCCGGGTGGGCGGCGCCGGACGTCCGGCCACGGCGGGCGAGCGTCTCCGCGAGCAGGTCGTGGGCCGTCCCGTACTCCCCCAGTCGGGTCAGGGCGTGGCCGAGGCTGTGCGCCGAACGCAGGGTGTCGCGGTCGTCCGGGCCGAGCTCCGCCCGCTGCCGGGCGACGGTGTCTCGCAGCAAGCGGGCGGACTCGTCGTGGTCGCCGCTCTCCCCGGCCGCGCGCGCCAGGTTCCACGCCGAGTGCAGTGTGTCGCGGTGCTGCTCGCCGAGCACCCGCACCCGGCGGGCGTGGACGTCGCCCAGCAGTGCCCGCGCGGTGTCGTGATCGGCGAACCCGTCGGCGCGGATCGAGGCCTCGAGGTCGGCGGCGGCAAGCGTGTCCGGGTGGTCCGGGCCCAGCCGTTCACCCCAGAGGGCCCGTGCCTGGTGCGTGAGCCGTTCGCCGGCTTCGTGGCGGGCGGAGGCGGCCAGGTACCGGGCCGTGCGCAGCACCAGCCGGCGGAAGTCCGCGCACTCGTCGTCGAGCCACGTGGTGAGTGTGCGGATGTGCGGGTCGAGCGTGGCGAGTGACGGCCATGAGGCCGGGTCCGCGGGGTCGCGACCGGGCAGGTACGCACAGACCAGCAGCCGCTGCGCGCCGAGCAGGGCGGCTGGCCGCCGGCCCCCGGCCAGCCGCCGGCGCACCAGAGCCTGGACGTGCCCGTGCACGCGGATCGTGGCCCCGTCCCAGTCGGCCAGGCCGAGGCGGTCGAGCCGGGCGGCCGCGGCGGCGGTGCCGGCTGGCGCCCGGGTGAGTGTCAGGGGATCCGCTGCGAGGAACGCCACCTGGTCGAGGAGGCCGGCCGCGGCCGGATCGACCACGTCCAGTCGCGCGCGGCTCGCTGCGACGGCCGCGGCGACCGGATCGGAAGCGGCCTCCCGCCCGAGCAGGGCCAGGTAGTCGGCGGCCGGCTGGTCGGTCGCCGCCAGGTGGCGGCCGGCCAGCGCGACCGCGAACGGGACGTCCGCCAGCGCCCCGGCGAGTGTCTCGGCGGCCGGCGGGGTGATTCCGCGGTGGTGCTGGCGTAGTAGCAGGACCGACTCGTCCCGGCGCAGCTCGCCGACCTCGAGCAGCACGGGAGTGAGCCTGGCCACCGCTGGTCCGCGGCTCGTCACGAGCAGCCGGCCGCTGTCCGGCGGTGCCACGGCGGTCAGGTCGCGGGGATCACCGACACCGTCGTAGATCAGCAGCCAGTCCGTGCGCTGGCCGAGCTCGGCCCACAGGCGGCGCAGCACGGCGGCCCGGTGGCCAGCCCCCGGCGGGGCGATGGCGGCGGCTAGCTCGGCCAGGCACGACTCGGCGCGCTCGGGAGTGTCCGCGTCCACCCACCACACCAGGCCGTAGTCGCCGGCGTGCCGATGCGCGTACTCGACGGCGAGCCGCGACGCGCCCATCCCACCCGCGCCGCGCGCGGACACCAGCCCGAGATTGCGCCCCCGGCCGACGTCACGTCCCTGACCTGCGTTGCGCCCCCGGCCGACGTCACGTCCCTGACCTGCGTTGCGCCCCCGGCCGAAGTCGTGTCCCCGGCCAGCTCCCGGCGGACGCAGTTCGCGGTGGATGCGCTGGAGCAGCGCGTCGCGGCCCACGAAGAACGGGTCGCGGCGCGGGACGTTCCATTCGGCCGGCTGCCACTCGCCCGTGGCCCGGGTCGCGGGGAGCCTGGGACGGACACCCTCACGTGGGTCCGGTCGGCCGCCGGTCAGCACCCGCGTCACCTCGGATCTGCTCAGCGGTCAGGTCGGTGTAACCCGCGTCGATCCCCCGCGGGACGAACCCGTCGACCGGATCCCCATCTTCACCGACGGTCCGTGCTGTCGGCCGCGTCCGCGCCCGGCCGGGTAGGGGTGGCGGCATCGCCGCAGGCCAGGGGCGTGCCGCCGACTCCCGCCGCCGCCACCTCGGTGGGGATCCGCGCCGGGCGCCCGCGGGCCGTGTCACTGTTCCAGGTGGACGTCCAGCCTGATCAGGATGGACTTCGACGTCGGGGTGTTGCTGCGCTTGGCGGTGCTGTCGAGGGGCACCAGGATGTTGGTCTCCGGGAAGTAGGCGGCGGCGCAGCCGCGGGCGGTGGGATACGAGACCACCCGGAAGTCGGGGGCGCGGCGCTGCACGCCGTCGGTCCAGACCCCGACCAGGTCGACCCGGGCGCCGTCGGCGATGCCGAGCTCGGCCAGGTCGTCCGGGCTTACCAGCACGACCCGGCGGCCGTGGCGGACCCCGCGGTAGCGGTCGTCCAGCCCGTAGATCGTGGTGTTGTACTGATCATGGGAGCGGATCGTCTGTAGGAGCAGGTGGCCGGGGGGCGTCGGCCGGATCTCGCAGGTGTTCACGGTGAAGGCGGCCCGCCCGCTCGGTGTCGGGAAGGTCCGGCTGTCGCGTGGCGGGTGCGGGAGCAGGAAGCCGCCGGGCTCGTCGAGGCGGGCCTCGTAGTCGGCGAACCCGGGGACCACGTTCGCGATGTGCGCGCGTACCCGCCGGTAGTCCTCGGCCAGCGCCGCCCAGTCCACCGCAGGCGCGGCGTTGGCGGCGGAGGCAGCGGTGTCCGCGGGCGCGGTGGCTGTGACGGAGTGGCCGAGGGTCGCCGCGGCCAGGCCGCAGATGATCGCGATCTCGGAGCGCAGCTCGGGCCCGGCCGGGGCCAGCCGGCCGCGGGAGGCGTGGACGGAGCCCATCGAGTCCTCGACGCTGACCCGCTGCGGGCCGCCGGCCTGGACGTCCAGCTCGGTGCGGCCGAGTGTGGGCAGGATGAGGGCGCGCTCGCCGGTGATGGCGTGCGAGCGGTTGAGCGCGGTGGAGACCTGTACGGTGAGCCGGCACCGGCGGATCGCGTCCTCGGTGACGGTCGAGTCCGGCGTCGCGGCGACGAAGTTGCCGCCCATCGCGACGAACACCTTCACCCGGCCGTCGCGCATGGCCCGGATGGTGTCGACGACGTCCAGGCCGTGGTGGCGGGGCGGCGCGAAGCCGAACTCGGTGCCGAGGGCGTCCAGGAACGCGTCGGGCATCCGCTCCCAGATGCCCATCGTCCGGTCGCCCTGGACGTTGGAGTGGCCGCGCACCGGGCAGACCCCCGCGCCGGGACGGCCGATGTTGCCCCGCAGCAGCAGGAAGTTCACCACCTCCCGGATCGTCGCTACGGCGTCCGGGTGCTGGGTCAGTCCCATCGCCCAGCAGACGATCACCTTGTCGGCGGCGAGGACCCGCCCGGCGAGCTCGTCGATCTCATCTGGGCGTAGACCGGTGGCGGTGGCGACGTCGCCGGGGGTCAGGTGGGCGCGTACGTGCGCCGCGAACTCCTCGAACCCGGTCGTGTGCCCGGCGATGAAGGCCTGGTCGAGGACGGTGCCGGGGCTGGCCTCCTCGGCGGCGAGCAGCCGGGCGGACAGCGCCTGGAACAGGGCCATGTCCCCACCGAGGCGGATCTGCAGGAACTGGTCGGCGAGCGCGGTGCCCCGGCCGAGCACCCCGGAGACCCGCTGCGGGTTACGGAACCGCATCAGCGCCGCCTCGGGCAGCGGGTTGACCGCGACGACACTGCCACCGGCCCGCTTCAGCCGCTCCAGCGACGTCAGCATCCGCGGATGGTTCGTGCCCGGATTCTGCCCGACGACGAGCACCAGGTCCGCCGTCTCCAGGTCCTCCAGGGTGACGGAGCCCTTGCCGACCCCGATCGTCTCGGTCAGCGCGGCACCCGACGACTCGTGGCACATGTTCGAGCAGTCCGGAAGATTGTTCGTGCCGAACGCCCGGGCGAAGAGCTGGTAAAGGAAAGCGGCCTCGTTGCTCGTCCGCCCCGAGGTGTAGAAGGCGGCCTCGTCCGGGTTTTCCAGGCCGGTCAGCTCGTCCGCGACGATCCGGAACGCCTCGTCCCAGCCGACGGGGGCGTAATGGTCGCTGCCCGCGGCCTTGTACACGGGGTTGATGAGCCGGCCCTGCTCACCGAGCCAGTGCCCGGAGCGGGTGGCGAGGTCGGTCAGGCTGTGCGCGGCGAAGAACTCCGGTGTCACCCGGGCCCGGGTGGCCTCCTGCGCGACGGCCTTCGCGCCGTTCTCGCAGAACTCGGCGCGTGAACGGTCGTCCGGCCGCGGGTCGGGCCAGGCGCAGCCGGGGCAGTCGTAACCGTCGTCCTGGTTGAGCAGCCGCAGGGTCTGCACGGAACGGCGCACGCCCATCAGCTCCCGGCAGCGCGCCAGCGCGTGTGCCACGCCGGAAACACCGGCGGCGGACGTCGCCGGTTCACCGATCCTCAGTTCGCCGGTGCACGGTTCGCCGGTGCGCGGTTCGCCGGTCCTCAGCTCGGGGTCCATAGCGGTCCGTCCGTCGTCGGGGAGCTCGCTGGTCGGGCGGCCGTCCGTCCGTCCGACGCTACGCGCGGCGCGTGCGAACGGGGAGGTCCGCCGCGTCAGTTGAGGGGACGCCCCCGGTCGCGCAGGGCGTCCAGGACGGGTGCGTACATCCGTTCCTTGATGGTGCCCAGGGTGGTCCCCGCCCGGCCGGCCTGGGCTCGCGCGATCTCCACGCCGGTGCCGCGTACCTCCTCCTCCGCCACCGCGCGATCGACGATGGCGGCGGCGCAGGCGTCGCGGCCGCCGTAGCGGCGGGCCGTGGTCATCGCCTCGTGCGCGGTCTGCGGGCTCAGCCGGGCCTGGATCAGCGCGGACATCGCCGGGGTGAAGGGGATGTCGATGTCGGCCTCGGGCAGGCACCAGTAGCCGCGGTCGGCCCGCATCACCCGGAAGTCGTGCGCCAGGGAGAACATCGCGCCCGCGGCGAACGTGTGCCCCTGCAGCGCGGCCACGGTGACCACCGGCAGGGCCAGCATCCGGGCCAGCAGTTCGTGGACGCTGACCGCGTACTCCTGCTGCCGGTCGGCGTTCGCGAGCAGCCAGTCCAGGTCCAACCCATTGGAGAAGTACTTTCCGGTCGCGACGGTCACCAGGGCCCGAGGCCCCGATGCCTTCTCCACCTCGTCCAGTGCCGCCTCGACGGAGGCGATCCAGTCCGGGTGGAAACGGTTCTCCCCGTCGCCGATGTCGAGGACGAACACGTCGTCATGGCGGTCGAGCGTGGGCACGGCGGCTCCTTCTGGACGGACGGCGGACCGGGCTGGTGGGACTGACTCTGCGGGACCGGGCTGGCGGGGGTTCGGCCGGTGGCGTCGACCAGGCCGAAGACCACCTGCCCCGCAACGGTTCCCGGTACCCGCACCACTTCGACCCACAGCTGGATCACTCTGTCGCGCACGCGACCCCGATGCACTGCTCCTGATGCAGCGCGTCAGAAGAAATGTCCGTATCGTCCCGAAAGTCAACAAAGGTCACGTTGACGGGTGGGGGGCATCCGGCAAGAACCACCGAGCGGGAACCGGCGGCCACAGCGACAGGCGACACCGGTCGGCCGTCCGCGGTCCGCTCAGAAAGGGACGACAATGAGACACGCCCGGACCCGATGGACCCAACTACCCCGCCTGGCGGCGGTCGTGACGGCGATGGGACTCGCTCTGACCCTGGGCGCCTGCGGGGGTGGCTCGGACGACGCCGGCGAGGCCGCGGCCACCGGTTCCCAGGCGGGCTCAGGGGCGAGCGGTCCACTCAACGGCATCGAGACCAAGCCCGCCGCGGAGATCATCTCGGCGGCCGCCAACGCGCTGCGCGGCGCCGACAGCGTGCACTTCGCCGGCGACGGGGTCGACGAGGGCAAGCCGGCGTCGGTCGACCTGCGACTGGACTCCCACGGCGCCGTCACCGGGTCCATGGACACCAACGGCATGCACCTCGAGGTGCTGCGGGTCGGCGGCGTGGCCTACGTGCGTGGCGAGGGGCTGGTGGCGGCGTACCCGGGCGCCCGTCCCGAGCAGTGGGTCAAGACCGGGCCGCTTCCCAACGACGACAACCTGAGCCTCGACGGCGCGGCGGACGACATCGAGGACATGGCCGACGATCTCAAGGCCGGCGAGACCCCGACCATCGAGCAGGTGACCGAACAGGGCCAGCCCGCGGTGAAGGTGACGACGAAGTCCCACACCCTGTACGTCGCGAACGTCGGCGAGCCCCTGCCCCTGCGCCAGACCGGCACCGGCGTGGACAGCGGCACGCTCGACGCCACGTTCACCGAGTACGGGCAGCCGGTCACGGCCACCGCCCCCACCGACGTCTTCGAGATCCCGCAAGCCGCCTTCTGATCCGGGTTCCGCCGGGTCATCCGGCAGCGCCCGCCGGGTGCGCGCTTCCGCGCGCCCGGCGGGCTTCACGCGTCCGCGGTCGACCGTGACCGCCGCCACGGCGGCCCTCCGCCCGGTTTTCCGAATACAACCGGGATCAATAAGAAACAGAAAACGGCAACGACGAACACTGGTTCGCTGTTATCTCGAACACAGCCCATCCGGGAATCCCCGGGCGACAGTCCGGCCACGGCACGACCGGCCGGCATCCAAGCGGCGCAGGTCACACATTCGGACGAGCTATGTGAAAAGGCCATCACCCACGAGGGAGGTGATTTGCCGGCGGCCCGCCATATCGTGGGAAGCCAAGTAACCCGCGGGAACCCCGGCTACCGTGCTGCGGCCATTGGCCACGGCCAGCGGGAGCCACGGCGAGTGGGAGCCGCGGGCGCGCGCACCGAGGAGCGGGTGCGCGCACGACAGCAGTGATCGGAGTACGCGCATGGCGCACGGTCAGACGGCCCCCGTCGCCGTCCAGGCATCCCCGACCCAGGTGCCCCGCCAGGCCCCCGGCCGGACCGGTCCCCGCAGTCCGCACACCGGCCGGCCCCGGTCCGGCGAGGATGCCCGCCGCTCCGGCACCGGCGGCCCCCGCACCGGCCAGCCGCTCCCCGGCGCCGACACGGCCGTCGGCCAGTGGCCGGGGACCACCGGCTCGGCGCAGGGCACACCGCCGCGCCGCCCCGGCTCCGTCCGGCGGACGACCTCGATCATGATGGAGCGCCCGGACGGCCTCACCGGCCCGCTGCACCTCACCGGTGTCGGCCGTGACCTGCTGACCACCGCCACGGGCGAGGTGGAGGTCCTCGGCGAGGCGCGGCTGCGTGTCGTCCTCGACTACATGGCCGCGCCCGGCCCCGTCCTCGAGATCGAGTCCGAGCCCGCCGTTCCCGGCCTCGCGAGCCTGGTCGGCGCCTCGGCGCGGGCCGGCTTCCGCGGCGCCGCCCGGCAGATCCTCGCGGCCGCCGACGCCGACGCCGCCGGCGCAGAAGGCGACGCGGCCGACACCGACAGCGGCGTGGCCGACAGCAACGGCGACGGAGCTGGTGGGGCGTCCACCACCCGGCGCTCGCTGCTCGAGCAGCTCCTCGACGACGTGCCCGTGGCGACCCTGGTGTCGGGCTCCGCGCTCGGGCGCAACGGCATCTTCCGCGACGACCCCTCGCGGCACGCCGGCGCGGAGGCCGGCGGCAACCCGATGCTCGACGTCTGCGCCGGCTGGCAGCGGGAGGGGCTGCTCGCCCGCGTCTCCGCCGAGCGCAGCGCCGACCCCGAGGCCCCGGTGCGGACGACCATGGTCGTGGCCGGCGACCTCGCGGTCGACGAGGACCCGCTCGGGTGGCATCCGCTGCCGCCGATGGGCACCCATGCCATGCGCCGCCTGCGCCGCATCGACCTCGTCCCGATCGGCGGCGAGCCCGCCGGCGCCGGACCCGCCCGTACCGGGGCCGCGGACGGGGCCGCCGCCTTCCGGGCCGACGCCTTCTTCCGCGACACCTACCGGGAGGCGTCCGGCGCCGAGGTCGTCGTGCACGAGTACGGGATCGACGCCACGGTCGACCAGTCGGCCCGCGTCGTGCGCTCGATGGGGCGGGCCGGGGTCCTGCCGGGCCCCGAGTGCCCCCAGGCACTGGCCAGCGCCGAGCGCATCGTGGGGCTCGGCGCCGCGGACCTGCGCCGCACCGTCTCGCGCGCCTTCACCGGGACGACCACGTGCACGCACCTCAACGACACCCTGCGCTCCCTGGGCGATCTCCCCGACCTGATCGAGCGGCTCCGCTCGGCCACCGCCCGCTGAGGATGGCCGACCGGTCGCCGTCATCGGGCCTTCCGCACCGGGCATCAGGGACAAAAGTCCTGCACCCGGAGTCCGTACCGGCCGACCTCCCGTCCGGGAGGCCGCGGCGCGTCTCCCCGCGGGTACCTTGACGATCATGACTGGTGTTCGCGTCTTCCTGCTGGACGATCATGAGATCGTCCGCCGGGGCATCCGGGAGATGCTGGAGGACTCCGGGGACATCGAGGTCGTCGGCGAGGCGTCGACCGCGGCGTCCGCGCTGCGGCGCATCCCGGCCGCCCGTCCGGACGTCGCGGTGCTCGACGCCCGGCTGCCGGACGGAAGCGGGATCGAGGTGTGCCGGGAGATCCGCTCGGCGCAGCCCGCCGTGGGCTGCCTCATCCTGACCTCCTATGACGACGACGACGCGCTCTTCGCCGCGATCATGGCGGGGGCCTCGGGGTATCTGCTGAAGCAGATCCGGGGCAACGACCTGGTCGGGGCGATCCGCACGATCGCCGCCGGGCGCTCGCTGCTCGATCCCGCCGTCACCCAGAAGGTGCTGGCCCGGCTGCGCGACGAGCCCGCCGAGGACGAGCAGCTCGCCGCGCTCGGCAGCCGCGAGCGCCAGATCCTCCGGCTGATCGCCGAGGGCATGACGAACCGCCAGATCGCGGGCTGCGTCCACCTGTCGGAGAAGACGGTGAAGAACTACGTGTCGGCGATCCTCGGCAAGCTCGGCCTGACCAGCCGCACGCAGGCCGCCGTGTTCGCGGCCCGGCTCAAGAGCTGACGGCGGCCCGGCCGCTGACACACGGGGCCGGTGGGCGGCACTCCGTCAGCTGCGCGTAAGTGCCTCCCGCCAGTGCCAGGCGGGCGAGGTGCCATCGCCGCGCGGCCGCCCCAGGTAGAGGGCGGAGGCACCGGCCACGGGGGCGGGCGGGAAGTGCCGGACCGGCCCTGGAGCGGTTTTCGAAACATTCCCGAGCAGGTGCCCGCGGACGTCCGCACCTCGCTTCGGACGTCCCGCCCGATCGGTCCATCGCCACCACCATCGGACCGCCACCGCGCCCGGACTGTCCGGTTGCCGACAGTGCGGGCTCTGACACGCAACCAGGCGTGATTACTCCGCATCATGACTGACGGAACGGCGCGCGGCCCGGCGTGCCGGCCAACCGCCGGAGGGCCCATGGACGCGTGCCGCAGCGCCGAGGAGCCAGTCACCGCGCCGGGCGGCCAGCCCGCCGCCGACCCGCTGCGGCCTGACGATCCCTCCGAGCTGGGGCACTACCGCGTTCTCGGGCGGCTCGGCGAAGGCGGGATGGGCACCGTCTTCCTCGGCGCCGCCCCCGACGGGCGGCCGGTCGCGATCAAGATGATCCGGGCGGAGGTGGCCGGCATGCCCACCTTCCGCGCCCGCTTCCGCCGGGAGGCCGAGCTCGCCCGCCGGGTGGCCCGGTTCTGCACCGCCGAGCTGCTGGACGCGGTCGACCCGCCCGACGGGCCGCCCTTCATCGTCACCGAGTTCGTGGACGGGCCCACGCTCGCCGCCGCGGTCGCGGCCGGTGGCCCGCTCGGCGCCGCCGACCTTGAGCGGGTGGCCGTCAGCGTGGCCGCGGCGCTGACCGCCATCCACGGCGCCGGCCTGGTCCACCGTGATCTCAAGCCGGCGAACGTCCTGCTGTCGTCCCTGGGGCCGCGCGTCATCGACTTCGGGATAGCCCACGCGGCGGACATCACGCACGTCACCCGGGACTCGATCGTCGGAACGCCGGCGTTCATGGCTCCCGAGCAGGCCCTGGCCCAGCCGGTGTCCGGCGCGGCCGACGTGTGGGCCTGGGCCGGCCTGGTCGCCTTCGCCGGAACCGGCCGGTTGCCGTTCGGGGACGGCCCGCCCGAGGCGCAGATCTTCCGGATCGTCCACGGCGACCCGAACCTCGACGGGCTCGACCCGGCGCTGGGCACCGTCGTCCGGCGGGCGATGAGCCGCCAGCCCACGGACCGCCCCACCGCGCAGGACCTACTGCAGCAGCTGGTCACCCTCGGCGTCGAGGTCCCGGCTTCGGCGACATCCGCACTCGCGCTCCCCGCGGCGGCCGGCGGTACGCCGCCCCAGGGTCGGGCGCCCGCGAGCGACCCGATCCCGCCCACCAGCCCAGCCGGCCCGTCCAGCTCACCCAGCTCACCCAGCGCGGCCCGGCGGACGCGACCGGAGCACCGGCCGTCCGGACGCATGCTCGTCGCAGCGCTGGCCGGGGTCGTCGTCGTCCTGGTCGGCGCCTGGCTACTGCTTCAGGCACAGCCGCCGGACGGCCGTGACAACGCCGATGCCCGGGTAAGCGCCACCCCCGCTCCAGGCGACCCCACCGGTCCGTCGGACGGCCAGTCGCCAGGAGGCGGGGAGGCAAGCCCGGGCACCGCGACGGCCACCGGGCCCGGGCCGGGCGGGACCGCCGGGGAGGTCATGCCGCCCGGCGAGCCCGTCGAGATCCCGGACGTCGTCGGTCGGCCGGTCGCCGAGGCGGAGGAGGCGCTCCGCACCGCCGGGCTGACGAACATCATCCGCACCACGCGGCTCGACGACCGGCCCGCGGGCTCCGTCATCGGGATGCACCCCGCCGCGGGCAGCGAGGTGAGCCGGGACGCGGCGATCGAGCTCGACGTGTCCGACGGGCCGGGGCACACCACCGTCCCCGACCTCGTCGGGCGGTCGGAGGTGGACGCCCGCTCCGGGCTGTACAGCGCCGGCCTGGTGATGGTCATCCAGGAGAACAGCGGGCCGTCCACGGTCGGGCCGGGGCTGGTGGAGCGGACCGTCCCGGCGGGCGGGACCCAGGTCGCCTACGACACGACGGTGACGATCACCATCGTGAGCCGGCAGGTCGCGGTTCCCGACGTGGTCGGCCAGAGCGCCGCCACGGCCACCGCGACGCTGCGGGACTACGGCTTCGACGTCGTCGAGGAGCGCGGCGCAGGCTCCCAGCCGGCCGGGGTCGTCATCGCCCAGCTGCCGCGGGCGGGCCTCGTCACCCGGGGGGCGACCGTCACGATCACCGTGAGCCAGCCCCGGTCGAACGGCGACTCGCAGGTCACGCAGACCCCGGAGCCACCTCCAGTCCCCTGACCAGCGCGGGATCCGGGCGGCCCGCTCCCCCGGGCCGGGGTACCCGCGGGAACGGGCCGCCCTGATCCGCGAGAGCGCTCGGGAGCTCACCCGTGTGGATCACTGCCAGGGAGGTCACCGCCCGGGTCAGCACCACGTAGAGCCGGCGCAGCCCCTGGACGGAGCCCGGCCCGGAGCCGGCGACGGACGCCGGGTCGACGAGGACCACATGGTCGAACTCGAGTCCCTTCGCGAGCGACGCGGGCACGACAGTCACCGGCCGGGACGCCCGCCCTTCCGGCACGGGCTTGTCGGTGAGCGAAGCGCCCTCGGTGGGCTCGGCGTCGCCGGTGAGCACAGCCTCGCCCGCGGGCTCGGCGTCCACGGTGAGGGCGGCGTCCTCCGTAAGAGCGGCGTCCTCCGTAAGGGCGGCGTCGTCGGTGAGGGCGGTGGCGGGCAGGCCCGCCGCGCGCAGCGACGCCGTCAGGCCGCCGACGGCCTCGTCAGGGGCGATCACCGCCACCGAACCGCCGCGGCCCAGCCCGGCACGGACCTGGCGCGCAGCCTCGCCGGCCAGGTCGTCCAGCGGGGCGGCGATCACCCGCAGCGCACCCGGGACGGCGCGGGTCGACGACGCGGGAGGCAGATCCGGCGCGATGCTCGGGAGCAGACGGTCGGCGAACGAGAGGATCTCGGCCGGTACCCGGTGGCCCCGGGTCAGCACCTCCAGCCGCGCGGCGGGCTTACCGAAGTGGGCAAGCGCCTGCTCCCAGGAGCGCGCGGCCCAGGCGGTGGTGCCCTGGGCCAGATCCCCGAGGACGGTGAGCGAGCCGGTGGCGCAGCGGCGTCCGACGGCCCGGCACTGCATGGCCGAGAGGTCCTGGGCCTCGTCGACGATGACGTGCCCGAACGCCGGCACGCCGTCGATCAGGTCCAGTGCCTCGTCCAGGCAGAACAGGTCGGCGGGCGACCAGCGGACGGCCCGCCGCGACGTCGGCCGGTCGGCCAGCAGCAGGCGCTGCTCGGGCGCGGAGAGCACGCCGTCGGCGGCGTGGGCGAGCAGGGCGGGGTCGGTGAACAGCCGGTGGATCAGCCCGGCCGCGTCGGTGCGCGGCCAGACGGCGTCGACCGCCGCCCGGACGGACCGGGTGCGGGCGAGGCGCTCCACCGCGGAGTCGGCCGGCAGGTGCCCCCGCTCCTCGGCGCGGCGGACCACCGCGGCGGCGATCCGCCGGGCGAGCAGGTCCCGGGCCACGCGATGGCGGTGGCCGCCAGCCTGGATGCCGGCGGCCAGGCCGGCGATCTCGTCGCCGCTCACCCTCCACCGACCGAGCGAGCTCGTGATCAGGGCAGCCGGCGGGGAGGCGCCGGGCCGGGTGGCTCCGAGCGCCCGGCGGATCACCACGGCCATCCGGGCATCGCCCTTGATCTCGGCCACCGGCTCCGGGTCGGTTCCGCGCGCCGTCGCGACGTCCACGAGGGCAGTGAGACTACGGTGGGTGACGGTGAACTCGCCGAGCGCGGGCAGGACCGCGCCGATGTAACGCAGGAAGGCCCGGTTCGGCCCGACGACGAGCACCCCGGCGCGGCTGAGCCGCTCCCGGTAGGCGAACAGCAGGTAGGCGGCCCGGTGCAGGCCGACCGCCGTCTTGCCGGTGCCCGGCGCGCCCTGGACACAGACGCTCACCTCGAGATCGGCCCGGACGATCTCGTCCTGCTCCGGCTGGATCGTCGCGACGATGTCACGCATGGGCCCCGAACGGGGCCGCGCGATCTCGCGGGCGAGCAGGTCGCCTCCGGCCGGCCCGCCGGCCCGTGGCGCGCCCGCCGGGCCGGGCGACGGTTCGACGAGTGGCTCCTCCTCGAACGCGGTGAGCTCGGGGCCGTCGAACCCGAACCGGCGCCGCGCCACGAGCCCCATCACGTCGCCCCGATGGGCGCGGTAGTACGGACGGGCGATGTCGGTGCGCCAGTCGACGACCAGCGGATCATCGCCGGCGGCCTCCCGCACATGGCGCCGTCCCAGGTGGACGCGCCGACCCGGCGCGGCGGCGGCGCCCGCGGCGTAGTCGATCCGTCCGAAGAACAACGGCGCCCCGCTCGCGGGGTCGCTCAGCGCCTCGAGGCGCCGCCGCCGCGCCGCTTTCAGGGACGCGTTCGTCACCTTGTCAGCGACGGGGTCGCCTTCGGCGATCTCCGTCGCCTCGGCCTCGTGCCGCATCCGGACCAGCGCCGCGCGGGCGCGGTCCAGGTGACGGCGCTCGGCGGCGAGCTCCGCCGACCACGGATCCACCGACCGGGCGTCCGCCGGCCGGAGATCCGCCGGCCGGACATCCACGGACCGGGGATCCTCATCGCGCCCCTCGGCCGCGCCGTCGCCCATACCGACCCCTCCACTTTACGAAGTCAATAACTTGACCGAGTAAAGCAGATCGAAACCGCTCACCCGGCCCCGGGCACCGTCCGACCCTGAAGATCCGTCCGATCGGGGAAGTCCGCCCGGTCCGCACGATCCGCCCGGTCCGGGAGATCCACGAGTCCCGGGAGGTTCGCGAGTCCTGGAAGGTTCGCGAGTCCGGCGAGCGCGCCGAACGCCCGGCGGGCCGCCGCCTCGGCGTCGGGCAGGACGTCCACCGCGGCCGCGCCGGCGTCGAGGCGGCGCCAGTTCTCCCGGGCCAGCACCCGTTGGACGGTGAGGACCGCCGCCGCGGCGAGCCGCGCGTCCACCTGGGCGGCGGGCGAGCCGGCCGCCTCGGCGAACGCGTCCGCCAGGGCGTCCTCGTCGGCGGCGGTGTACTGGGCCATCCGGCCCAGCAGGCTCGGGGTCGAGAAGACCAGGCGATGGTAAGCGAGCACCTCGGGCGCGTCGCACAGCCCGGTGACCGGTTCGTGCTGTCGCAGGCCCGCGAGGAAATGAGCCTCGAGAGCGGCGAGCGGCGACTGGTCGGCCGACCGCGCCCGCACCACCCGGGCCGCTTCACCACGGTGGTCGAGCACGCGGTGGAGGACGAGGTCCTCCTTGGCCGGGAAGTAGCTGAACAGCGTCGGTTTCGACACCTCGGCGGCCGCGGCCACCTCGGCGACGGAGACGCGCTCGAAGCCCCGTTCCAGGAACAGCGAGACGGCGGCGGCGGACAGCGCGTCGCGGGTGCGCTGCTTCTTGCGGTCCCGCAGGCCGAGTGGCTCGGTCATCGCCGCCGCCTACCCGCTCCGCTCCCCCACGAGCCGTCGAAGGGCCTCCGGGGCGCGGCTGTGCCGCCGGGCCGCCGGGCGTCCGGCGGTTCGCTCGGGTGCGATCTCGTACTTCACGACATGCACAGTAAGGCGCGCCGGCGCCGGACCGTCACGACCCCGACGGGCCCGGGTGCGACCAGGACCCGCCGGCCGGCGCGCCAGCCGCGCCGGTGTCCGCTACCAGGCGTCAAGAGCGGCCCGGAAGGGAAAGAAGATGGGACAGGCACGCGGACCACCAGGCGTCACAGCCAGTTCCCCGGCGGCCCGCTGCACCGCTCCGGCGGCTCCGGCGGCAGGCGTCCCGCACTGCCGGCGGGCCGACGACGCAATAAAGGGGGACGGGATGACGCGACAGCGCCGATCACGCCCACCTGGGGCGGAGATCGCCGCACCGGGGACAGATCGTCACTTATCGCATCCGGGCCAGGCCCGAAGTTAACACGAAGGAAGCCTGGATTTAATTTCTGTTGAATCGCCGTGTGCAATTCTGCAGTATGCAGACAGGTGGTGCTCCCGTGGTCGATATCGTTAAGATAGCAGCGTCGATCGACGATATCCCCACCGTTGAGGAAACAGACGCGATGCTGGAGGAGCTGCGCAGGCTCCCACGCACCATGGAGACGATCAGGTTGATGGATGACCTGCTGGAGCTCCGATCGCTACTCGGCGCGACGTGCTGAGAACGCGCGCCGAGTAGCGTCGGAGGGCTTGGCGGCGCACCGCTGGACGCACTGTTCAACTGTGGTGCGCCGACATTCCGGCCTGGCCGGTCAGCAGGAGGGTGTTACTAGGCGCCGAAACCCTGCTGGCCCTGCTGGCCCTGGTTGCCCTGCTGGCCGCCACCGAAGCGCTCGCCGGCCTGACCCTGGCCGCCGCCGACACCGGCCAGCTCACGCAGGCGGTTCTCGACGTAACGCTCGCTGTGGTGCGTCTTGTCCGCGATCCGGGCGACGAGGTCATTGATGTCGGTCGCGGAGTCGAGGTCCGCCGCGCTGACCTGACCGAACTGGTCAAGGAGGCGGTAGCGGAGCTGCCGCCAGTTCTGACGGAGCTGCTGCTCCACCTGCTGGCGCTGCTGCTGCTGCTCCTGCTGGCTCATTTTCTGATCCCTTTCTCAGTGGTCATTTACTGGCGCGCACCGAGGTGCGGGGCGAACGCTACCGCAGCGACTTCGGGCAGCGTCAAACCCACGCCGGAATCCGAATGTATGCGGCCAGTCCGGGGCCACCACGGCGGAAACAGCCCGCCGGGCGCATAAACGGTGCCCAGGGTTCAGCACGAGGCCGACCGATGAATACCGGCTCGCCGGCCATCATTTCGCCGTTTCCCGCCGAAGCGGATGGCGGCGCGGCCCGACGCCACGCGCTCGCCGCTCGCATCACCGGCGAACCGCCGACCCGGCCGCGGCGGAGTGCCGCGATCGCGCCGGTTCGCCCAGGGACCGCCGGGGGCGAGAACGTGCGATCAGGAGCGCACCGAAAGTAGCGTCGGGACGTCCTGACGCAAGGAGGCTGTCATGCGTGCGTGCGACACCTGCGGAAACGATTACTGGATGTCCTTCGAGATCCGGGTCGTCAGCGGTGAGACGTACACCTTCGACTCGTTCGAGTGCGCGGTGCAGAAGCTCGCCCCGCGCTGTGAGCACTGCGACTGCCGGGTGATCGGGCACGGCGTGGAGGTCTCCGGGCGTTTCTTCTGCTGTGCGCACTGCGCACGCCAGGCGGGCGGAATGGGCCGTGAGATCCGCGACGCCGTCGGAGCGCACCCCGACGGATCGGCGGCCGGGGCGGGAGACGGTGCGCACCGGCGACGGGTCGGCCAGGCGACGGCGGGCGAGCGGTCGGATGGGTGACAAACACCCTGGAGCGCCCGTTTTCCGCAGGTGAACTGGATGGGTGACCGGACCCACCACGCAATCAGAACGCTGGCATCCGGAACGGCGGAAACGAGAACGGCGGAAACCGGAACGGCGCCGGCTCGTACGCCGGAGCCGCGTGCGAGCCTGCCCGCCGCCGGGGCCGCGAATCCGCCTGCTGCGCCCCGGCGAGCAGGCCATCGTCGACGAGGTGTTCGCCGGGCTCTCACCGAGAAGCCGTTACCTGCGTTTCCACGCGCCGCTGGGCGCCCTTCCGGCAGCGCACCGCCGCGCCCTCGTGGACGTCGACGGCCGTGACCACATCGCGCTCGTCGCGGTGGAACGCCGTCCGTTGGGAATCGCGCGGCTGATCCGCACCGGACCGGCCGAGGCCGAGGTGTCGGTCGCGGTCGTCGACGACGCCCACCGCAACGGGGTGGCCCGTCGGCTGCTCGCCGAGCTCGAACGTCGCGCGTGTGCGGCCGGTGTCCGCGAGCTGCACGCCAACGTGCTCGCCGAGAACACCGCCGCGCTGGCGCTGTTCCGGGCGAGCTTCGCGCAGGGCCCGTGCGTGGTGGAGGGCGATGTGCTGCGCCTGACGTGCCTGCCGGGCCGCCGTGCGCGGTGGCCGGCCGGGCCGGCCCGGCCGGCCCGGCGCCGCCGTGGCAGGCGCCGGGCGACGCCTGCCACGGGCTGACGCCGGACGGGACCGGTCGGGATCAGGTGACCCGGTCCGCCGGGCCGCTCTTGATCGCCTCGACGAGAGCACCGAGCTTCTCACCGGAGAGGTTCCTGGCCAGGTCCGCCTCGCTGATCATCCCGACGAGCCGCTTGTTGTCGATGACCGGCATCCGCATCACCCGGTGCTCCATCATCTCGTTCAGGACGGTGTCGAGGTCGGCGTCCGCCCGGACGAACAGCGGCTTGCCCTTCCCGAGGTCACCGGCCCGGGTCGACGCCGGGTCCCGGCCCTCCGCCACACAGTTGATCACGATGTCGCGGTCGGTGATGATGCCACCGAGGCGGTCGTCGGCGCCGCAGATCGGCAGCGCGCCGACGCCGAGGTCGCGCATCATGCGGGCCGCGCTGGCCAGTGACTCGTCCGCGCCGACGCACTTCGCGTCGCCGTGCATGATGTCCCGAGCGGTCGTCATGGCTGTTTCCCCTTCGTCGTCATGCCTGCTGGGAGCCGTCCCGCGGCTTCCGGGGAAGCCGCGATCCGACTCGACATGACATACCCACCGCGACTGGGTGCACACGATCAGTCCACGATGGCGACGGTGCGCCAGGGAGGCGGGGCGCCGGGAATCAGTGGCGGTGCGCCGGGGCCAGCTGGTGCACGGTCACCCTGCGCACGTCGCACGGGTCGCCGCCGGCGGGCGAGCACGGCTCGCACTCCGTCTCGACGGTGGCGTGCACGACGCCGTGCTTCTCCGCCAGCACCGCCTTGACCCGGTCGGAGACCGCCCGCGCCTCCTCGAGTGTCGGATGGCCGGCCACCTCGACATGGGCGCTCGCCGCGGCGACCCGGTCGGACAGGCCCCACACGTGCACGTCGTGCACCCCGGTCACGCCCTCCACGGCAAGGACGTCCGCCTGCACTGCCGCCAGGTCCAGCCCGGCGGGGGTCGCCTCGAGCAGCACCCGGGACGACTCGGCCAGCAGGCGCACGCCCTGGATCCCGATCAGTGCCGCCACGACCAGGGAGAGCGCCGGGTCGAGCCAGTACCAGCCGCTGGTGAGCCAGATGACGAGCCCGGCGCCGGCCACCGCGACCGACACCAGCGCGTCGCCGGCCAGGTGGGTGACCGCCGCCCTGGTGTTGAGATCACCGTGCCGTTCGTGGACGAAGAGCGCGCTGACCCCGTTGCCGACGGCCGCGGCGATCGCCACGATCAGGACGACCAGGCCGTCGACCGGCTCGGGGTGGGCGAGCCGCCCGGCGGCCTCGACGCAGACCAGGGTGGTCACGACCAGCACGCTCGCCGCGTTCGCCTGGGCGGCGAGCACCGGCCAGCGCAGCCCGCCGAAGGTCCGGGTGGCGGACGGCGCCTGCCTCGCGAGCCGGATCGCCATCAGCGCGAACGCGACGCCCGCCGCGTCCACGAGGTTGTGCGCGGCGTCGGCGAGCAGGGCGACCGACCCGACGAGCAGCCCGGCCGCGGCCTGGCCGACGACGATCGCGACGTTCAGGCCCGTCGCGAACGCCAGCCTGCGGCGCTGGGAGTCGAAGCCGCGCGGAGCGGACCGACCCGCCGCGTGCTCGTGCCCGCCCGGCGCGCCGGGCCCGCCGTGGGCGTGGGTGTGGCCGGAGTCGTGGCCGTGGGCGGGCCGGGTCTGCGGCGGGACGAGACCCTGACCGTTGTCGTGCCCGTGGTCGCCGTGGCGGCCTTCGGGGGTGTTCACCGGTCCACCAGGTCGGCGAGGTCGCGCGCGGCGACGCTCCCACCAGTGGGCACGAACCGGGCCGGCTGCTCCCCCGCGGGCGCGACGAGATCGCCGCCGGGCTCCCCGTGGGCGTGGTCGGGGTCGACCGCGAGCACCACGCTGAGCAGGTCGTCCAACGCGTGCGCGAGGGCGTCGTCGGCGAGCTCGTAGCGCAGGCGCCGGCCCTCGGAGACGGCCACCACCAGCCCACAGCCCCGCAGACAGGCGAGGTGGTTGGAGAGATTCGTCCGGCTCACCGAGAGGACCTCGGCGAGCTCCGTCGGGTAGGACGGGCCCCTGCGCAGCACGAGTAGCAGGCGTGCCCTGGTGGGATCGGACAGAGCGTGCCCGAACCTGGCCAGGACCTCACCGTGCACCACAAGCTTCACCATAGACTGAACAGTACAGCGACCGCTGACGTCAGTCGAGCCTGAACAATCGACACAGCCCGAACGGTCGACACAGCCACCTGGCGCCCGCCGGGCAGCGGGCAGCGGGCGCGAGCCTCAGCCGGCGATCAGGTCCTCGAGGAAGAGCAGCACCCGGGCCGGGACACTGCGCCGGCCCGGCCCCGCCAGCACGGCGTGCCCACCGGGGACCACGGTCAGCTCGGTCCGGGCGGCCGTCCGGGTGGTCATCCGCACCAGCTGCAACGGGCTGATCGGGTCGTCCCGGCCGTGGATGAGCAGGATGGGGAGATCGGGCAGCACCCGCGGCGGCGGGTCGCCGACAGGTATGCCGGCGACCGGCACGTGCAGCAGCGGCAGCCCGAGCAGGACAAGCCCGTCGGGGCGCACGGCGGGTGAGCCGGCCATCGCCAGTGCGGCCAGCGCGCCCGAGTCCGAGCCGAGGAGGACGAAGGGGAGTCCGGGGCGGCGCACCTCGCCGACGGCGTGCGCCACGTTCCCGCCGGCGGGAACGACCGCGGCGGCGTAACCGTCGAGCGCCAGCCGCCGGGCGAGCCACTCGTAGGGCTCGCGGCTCTCGCCCCGCCCCATGAGTATCGCGACGGCCACCCGGACCGGCTCGGCGAGGAGGTCGTCACCCGGGACGGCGTCGTAGTCCGCGAGCGGGGGGCTGATCGTTGTCGAGGGCGTCATGGCGCCGTGGTCTCCTTCTCTGGCGCTCCGTTGCGCCGTCACGGCCCGCGGCGGGGGATACGCGAGGCTCGTGCCGCCGGCGTCACCGGCGCCGCGGCCCCGGGCCCACATGAGTCACGGCGGGGCCAGGAACCCCGGCAGACTATCTCCCGCGCCGGGGTAGCGGCGGAGGCCGGGGTGTCCGCCGAGCGACACCGCCAGGCGACACCACCGAACCGCACCGCCCACGGCGGGCCCTCCGCCGATCCCGGGGCGCGGCGCCCCGGGATCGGCGCGACCGGCGCCAGCAAGCCGTCGCCGATCCCCGACTAGCTCTCGTGGATCTGCTGCGTGAGGTAGTTCGTCGCGCCGAGCTGGGCGATCAGCGTGAGCTGGGCGTCCAGCCAGTCGATGTGCTCCTCCTCGGAGACGAGGATCTTCTCCAGCAGCACCGCCGAGCCCACGTCCTTCTTCGACCGGCACAGCGCGATTCCGTCGCGCAGAAGGCTGACCGCCTCGTCCTCCTGCGCCACATCGGTCTCCAGCTGCTCCTGCACGGTCTCGCCGATCCGCAGGGTGTGCAGCCGCTGCAGGTTGGGTAGGCCGTCCAGATATAGAATGCGCTCAATCAGCGCATCGGCGTGTCGCATCTCGTCAATGGACTCGTGGTAGAAGTAGTCCGACAGTCGGCGATATCCCCAGTTACGCTGCATCCGCGAATGCAGGAAGTACTGGTTGATGGCCGTCAGCTCGTTCGTCAGCACCTTGTTCAACAGGTCGATGATGTCCTTGTCGCCACGCACCGTCTACATCTCTCCTCAGTCGTCTTCGACGCGCCCACAGGCCGCGGGGGTGCAGCCCTTCCGGACGAACGGCCACGGTCACCGGGACCTCCGGCACCGTTCCGGCACGTCCGCGCCGGTCCGTCCTGGGCGGCGTCGCGACGCAAGGTACCCGGACCGTCGCCGGACACCCTGGCCACCGCCACCGGAGGCCGCCGCCACCGGATTGGGCCGGCGCGCCGCAAATTCGCCCAGGAAACAGGAAATCACAGTGGAGCCCGGCGCGCATACCGGTAAGAGCGCCGCGAACCTCACATCGACGCCTATTTAGGCTAGCCTGTCCTCAGTTAGGGAAGGCTTCGCTGACGCGTCACCGGCGAGGCAGCCGCACCAGACCGAGATAGAAGTCGTCGATCCGATGAATCACCTCGGTGAAGGCCTCGAAGTCCACGGGTTTCGAGACGTAGGCGTTCGCGTGCAGCGTGTAGCTGTACAGCACGTCGTCCGGCGCCTCCGAGGTTGTCAGCACAACCACCGGGATGGACAGCAGCCGCGGGTCCGCCTTCAAAGCGCTGAGAACCTCCCGGCCGTCCATCCGCGGCATGTTGAGGTCCAGCAGGATGAGGTCGGGCCGAGGGTTCGCGGGGTCCCGCAGGTAGGCCATCGCCTCCACGCCGTCGACGGCCACGTGGAGCTCGTGGTTGACACCGCGGTCGGTCAGCGCCTCCTCAACCATCAGCGTGTCGCCGGGGTCGTCCTCCACCAGCAGGATGTTGAACGCGCGAACAGCGGCGGCAGCGGTCACGAACGGCCTCTCTTGTCACGGAGTCTGGATCAGGTCACGGAGGCTGGATCAGCTCGGAGCACCGGCCGGACGCCGTGGCGTCACGCCCGTGTCCGGCCATCGTGCGACCGCCGGGCACGACCGTCGGCGCGGCCAACGATAGGCCGATCGACAGCGGGGCGGGGCGCGGGGCGTCCACCCGCGTGCTCCCGTCCGCGGGTGCGCCACGAACCACCAGCCACCCGGACCAGCCCCGACGACGAGGCGTAGCCGTCGTGCGACGCTGAGGCTGGATCGGTCCCCACCGGGACATCGTCAAGACAGCATGGAGTGCCATCAATGCGACGTGCCGTGGACGCGGACGCGGCGCTGTTCGTGGGCTGCGCGCTGACCAACGCCCTCGGCATGACCGGGCTGGTCCGCACCTTCGGCTATCCCGGCATGCTGAACGACCCGGCCGCGGCGACGCTGGCCGCGCTGGGCTCGCGGACCTGGACCCTCACACTGTTCACCCTGCTCACGGCGGCATCCGCGGTGCTGCTCGTGCCGCTGACGACGCGAATCGTCCGCCTCGGGGCCGGCCCGGGCCCGGGCCGGCCGGCCGCGAACCCGAACCGGGCCGCCTGGGTGCTGCTCCTCACGGGGCTCGCCGCCGCGACCTCCATGATCTTCGAGTGGTCCTTCTGGCTCATCGGGGTGCCGCTACTCACCCGCAATCCGCCAGGACCCGGGCCGATCTCCCCCGGTGTGACCACCTTCGACGCGTTGCGCGTCACTCTTGGTGTCCTGTGCGGCGAGACGATCGGCCCGCTGCTGCTGGCCGCCTGGACCGTCCTGGTCGCGTCCCGTTTCGTCGCGTCCGTCTTCGATGACTGGTGGCCGCTCGCGCCCGCCCGTCCTGACCCTCCTGACCGCCCCGGACGCAGCCCGCTCGGAGGCCGGCTCGTCGGGCGCGGGCTGGTCGAACGCGGTCGCCGCGTTGTCGCCGCGGCGGCGGACTGGCTGCGGTTGGAGGTCCTGCGCTGGGCGCGGCCCGTCCTCATCGGGAGCGGCCTCGCCTGCGCCGCGCTGCTGTTCGCGGCCGCCGTCTCGGCGGCGGGCCTGCTCCCCACGCCCCACCTGCCCGTTCTCGCCCGCCTGCTGTGGAGCCTGTGGCTGGCCGGGATCGGGGCCCTGGTCTGGATCTCGCGGGCCCGGGGAGCGGGCCCCCGGCACGGGGCGGGGGGCCACGGCGTCGTCCTCGGGCTCCCGTGGCGGGCGGGCGGGCCCCGGGCGGCCGCCCGGCCGCGCCCGTTCCAGCGCACGCCCTTCCGGTATACGGCCTACCGCGCCGCCGCGCGGAGCAGGGCGCTCCCCCGGCACCGGCCAGGTCAGCTCGACGCCGGTCCGGTGAAACTGCGGGCCGAAGTGGGCGGACTGGTCGGAACGGACGGGAACGACGCCGTCACCGAGGCCGGCGACGAGGCGGTCGTGGACGCGGGTCCCCACGCCCGCGTCGCTCATGCCACGGCCGATGCCCACGCCGACGCCAATGCCGGCCCCGGCCCCGACGACGACGGGACGGATCCGCCGACCGAGATCGTCTCCGGGCTCCGGGAGGTCCACGCGGCAGGCGACGACGAGCCCGCGGATTCCGGGTCCGCTGAGGGCTGACCTCGTCCGCTCAGCCGGGCAGGCGGGGGCGGCGCGGCGCGAGCACCCGGCCATGGGCGCCGGACTGGCGCACCGTCCAGCCGAGCTCGTCGGAGCCGGTGACCGACCAGGGCCCTTCCCCCCACCGACGCCCCGGATCGCTCAGCCCTCGGCCGCGGACCCGCGGGGCGGCGACGAAGGCCGCGACGTCGCGCATGGCGACGTCCAGCAGAGCCCCCCGCCCGGCCGCCCGGCACAGCGCGACCGCCAACGCGCCGAAGAGGCCGGTCAGCGGGTCGGCGATCGCGTCACCGCAGAACACCGGGACGGAGCCGCCGGGAGCCGTCCGGTCCCAGCCGACGAGTCCGCCGGCGACGGCGGCGTCGTCACCGAAGGCGACCGGGCCGGGCCCGTGCCCGCCGGCGCCGGTCGCCCGCCCGTACCCGGTGATGCTCAGCCAGACCCGACCGGAACGGGCCCGCACCCACCGGTCGGCGTCCAGACCGAGCTGCGCGAGCGCGCGTGGCCGGGAGCCCTCGATCACGACGTCGGCCCGCTCGACGAGCCGGTGCAGCGCCGCCCGCCCTCGCGGGTCGGTGAAGTCGAACCGTTCCTCGTCCTGGCCCGCGTGCAGCCACCGGTAGAAGTCCGGGTCACCGAGCCGTGCCCCGTCCGGGCGGTGCACGCTCTCGACCTTCACAACCCGCAGGCCCATCCGCCCCAGCAGGCGGGCCGCCAGCGGACCAGCCCACAGCGACGAGAGGTCGACGACAAGGGGACAACCGGCCCCGTTCCCAACCGCTGCCGGTCCGGCGGCCTCCCCCTGCCGGCCCGGCGCCTCGCTCTGGACGGCGATGCCCTGGACGGCGATCCGGACCGGTGGCCGGGGCTCGGCCGGCTCGTCGGATGGGAGCGACGCCACGGGTAGCCCAAGCAGCCAGGCACGATCGACCAGGTCGGCGCGGTCATGGGCGGGCAGCAGGGCGGTCAGCGCCGCCCATGTCGTCTCAAGTGGGTCACGGTGGCCACCCGCGGGTGCGGTGACCTCCGCGGGATCCACGCCGAGCAGCGCCGGGAGCATCTCCACGTCGTCCCGCCGGGCGAGGTTCACCGCGACCCAGCCGTCGGCGGCCTGCAGCAGCCGGCAGCCGCCGTTGGCGGAGATCGTCCCGCCGCGGCGCAGGCCGAGCAGCGCGGCCCGGCCCGCGAGCAGCTCGGGGACGTCAACCTCGACCGCCGCGCCCAGCTGCGCGGACGCGGCGCGGAGCAGCGCGGCGGCCGCCCGGGCCCGCCCCAGCACCGGGGCGTCCGGCACGACCGGGACCGCCGCGGGCCGGCCGGTGAGCCACATGAGCCCGGACCCGGCCCAGTCGAGCGCGGGCCTGGCCGCGGGCGCCGCCGTCGGTCGGGCCTCGAACGGCGCGGCCTCGATGGGCAGGGATTCGAGCGGGAGGGATTCAAGCGGCAGGCCCGCCGCGAGCAGCGCCTGTCGCAGTTCGACTTCCAGCTCGGCCTCGGCGTCGATCTCGGCGTCGGCGGGGCCGAGGTCAGCTGCTCGGTTCCGCGCCACGAGCCGGGATCTCACCACACTGGACCACCACGAAGCCACCGCGCCCGCTGTACTCGATCTGGGCGAGCTCGCCGGAGGTGCGCCCGATCAGATTGCCCACCTTGAAGCTGGAGATCACCCGGGTGCGGACGCCGGCCGTCCAGGCGACTGCCGCGTCGCGATCGACGCACACCGGCTCGTCCGTCGGGAGGACGAGCGGGCTGCCCAGGCACAGCACGCCGACACCGCCCGTTCCGGAGACCTCGGTGTTGAACACGCCGCCCGCGATCATCGCACCGATCCCGCCGGACGTCGTAGTGATCTTGTAACGGACGCCGGACTCCAGGGCGAGCAGGCTGCGGCCGTTGACCGTGATCCGGTCGTTGTCCAGGTGGAAGATCGAGATGTGGCTGCCGGACTCCGCGAACCAGACGGTGCCGCGGCCCTTGACCCGCATCAGGTCCTGGCCCTCGCCGGTGACCGCGCGCCGGAGATAGCCGCCGACGCCCTGCCCCTTGTAGGCGAAGTCGACCTTGCCGCGGTAGGCCACCATGGACCCCTGCTTCGCGTACATCTCGCCGCCGTCGAGGCGGACCCGGAGCATCCGGTCGCCCTCCTCGAGCGCGAACGGCGGACCGCCGGAACTTCCCGCCGCATGCTGCCCAAGTGGTTGATTCACAGGCACCATTGAACGCCGGACGGCGATCCCCGTCACCACCGATCGACAAGGCCGGGCCGGCCGATCCGCCTCCGGGGCCGGGTCAGTGCCGGCGGTGCACGCTCACGGCGTAGCCGTCCTCGGGACGGTCGGGCGCGCCGTCCCAGGTCGCGAAGCGGCGCTCGAGGGTGAGGCCCGCGCCCGCGCACCAGCGGTCGTACTCGGCGAGGCCGAAGGGCGCCTCGGGCAGCGGCAGGTGCGCGCCGTCAAGGCCGAACCCGGCGACAAGAAGGCCACCCGGGCGCAGGACACCCGCGAGGACCCGCAGCACGTGCGCCTCCGTGCCCTCCGCGAGCAGCGGGATCACGTTGCCCGCCGCCACGACCAGGTCGAACGGGCCAGCCCGGCCCGCCGGCGCCGTGGCGCCCTGGTCGGCGAGCGCGGCGGGCAGGTTCGCGAGATCGCCGAGAATCCAGGTCACCTCGCCGGACACCGCCTTCGCCCGCGCGAGCATCGACGGGTCGACATCGACACCGGTGCACGAACAGCCCAGCTCGGCGAGCCGGATGGCGACCCGCCCGGTGCCGCAGCCGGCGTCGAGGATCCGCGCACCGGCGGGGACGAGCGCGGCGCAGAAGCTCGCCTCGCCGTGAATGTCCAGGCCGCTGGCCGCGAGGCTCGCGAACCGCTCGTCGTAGCGGTCCCCCACGGCGACGCTCGGCGCACCTCCGCCGCGTGTACCGGTCAGGGACGCCCAACGGCTCGGCGGCGCCTCCCCCGCCGGGCCGCCCGGACCAGCCCGGCCGGCTGCGGGGTTACCCTGCCTGGGAAGATCACCGGGGAGATCACCGGGCTGATCCGGGAAACCGCCGCGTTCGCCGGTGCCATTAACCACCAGGCGAGATTATCGGACGGCGGAGTGTCACCTCGCGGCCGGCGCCGCTCCGTGCCAGCTCGGCTCCCGGTCGGCCAGCCAGCCGTGGATGACGTCCCGCAGGCTCGCCGGGCGCAGGTCGAGGCCGGACAGGTTGCCGATCGACACCGAGGTGATGTCGACGTCGAACTCATGGCTGCCGATCTGCGACCCCCAGGGCAGATCGGCGGCGAACAGGACGTTGATCTCCTGGTGGCGGACGCCGCCCTCGACGTAGACGTTCTCGGCGCAGCCGATGAACTCCAGGTCGGCCACGTCGAGGCCGGCCTGCTCCTGGGTCTCCCGGCGCAGGGCCGCCTCGACCGTCTCTCCCGGGTTCACGTTGCCGCCCGGCAGGTAGAACCACGGCTGCCCGCGGCGGTTCGCCAGCAGCACGCGGTCCTGGGCGACGAAGAGCACCCGGGCGCTGATCTCGACGGGGGCGGGCGGGGCCATGAGTGCTCCAAACGGGGGGTCGATGCGGGGGGTGCGGGCGGGCTAGGCGATGCGACGGGCGGAGTGCATCCCGAACTCGGCGGGGTCCAGCCTGAGCACCTGCACGGCCTCGAGGACGACCGCCTGTTCGCTGGCGACGAACTCACCGTCCACCCGCCCGATGACCTCGCCCAGATGGATCACCGCCGCCGCCTCCGTGGGCCGGTTGCGGACCTTCGCGATCTCGGCGAACGCGGCGGCCCGGCCGGCCTGCGGATCGGTGACGAGGCGCCGCAGGTGCGCGTCGAAGAGGGCCTCGAGCTCGTCCGGCGGGAAGTGCGACATGACCGGGTCGCTGGCCACGAACGCGCGCAGCCCTTCGCGTTCCGCCGGGTCGACCCGGCCGTCCGCGGCCGTCACCAGCGCGCACATCGCGACCGCGGCGTCGCGGAAGGCATTGCCGCGAAGCTCCTCCCGCCGGGCGGCGAGCTGCGCCCGCAGGGACGCGACGGAAAGGCGGCGCCCGAGGCGCCCGACCTCGCCGGCGCCCGGCGCGATGCCCCGCCATACGGGCCATTCGTCCATGGCCCACCTACGTACCGCCGCGCCCACCGGCAGCGGGCGGATCCGCGTGGTGAGGAGCAGACCGGCCTCGACGGGGGCCAGGTCGTACCCCTGCCAACCGGGCGGGACCGGTACTCCGGCCGGCCACTCGGCGGCGAACAGGATCGTCAGGGTGTGGGCCTGCCCGAGGCCGGCGGCGCTACCCAGGTCTCCCCCGGCGTGCTCGGCGTGCTCGGCCGCGCCGACGAAGCGCCAGCCGGGCGGCCGCGTCGCGGACGGGCCACCAAGGCGCCCGGCCGGCCGGCGGGCGGGGGCGGCGCCGAGGGACCCCAGGTCACCGAGGCCGGCGACGTGGCGGGCCAGCGCCTGCTCGGTGTGCTCCTCGGGCTCCACCGGACCGCCCGGCAGCACGTGCCAGGTGTCGTCCGGCGGGCGGGCGAGCAGGACGCTGCCGCCCACCCGGACGAGCAGGCGGGTCTCGAGCCGTATCGAGGCGGGCGAGGACATCGCGGTGAACCTCCCGGGGCCAGGATGAGGAGCGCGGGTGCCCGCGTGGACAGGCCGCGGGAGACATCATCCCCCAGACGGGTGGTCCGCCGGCACGGGCCGCCGCAGCCACTCGGTCACGGATGTGGTCCGACCGTCACCGAAACGGACCGAAGACGGGTCCGGGCCGGGTCGCGCCTCGGCGCATCAATTCGCCGCCGTTGGTGTAGCCCGGCGCATGTCGGGCATGCAGGGAGCACGGACGAAATCTGCCTCCCGGCCCCGCTTTCGACCCGAGAGCGGCAGTAGCCGAGCCGCCGTCCGCTCATCTCACCCTGTGCGGCCTTGGAAGGGCGGTGCGACATGCGCACGGTTATCGCTGCGGCGGTCCTCGTCGTCACGGCGGGGGTGGGTTTCGCCCTCGTCGGTGGCGCGGGCGGCGCCGCGTGGAGCTATGCCCTGGTGGTTCTGATCGCCGTCGGCGCCGCGTGGTTCGCCGTCCGCCTCGCGCCCGGCCGCCGGCTGGGAATGGGCGACGGCACCTGCCCGGAGTGCCGTGGTGAGGGGCGGGCCTTCTACGGCAGCGGCCGGACGACCTACCGCCGCCGCTGCCGGGCGTGTCGCGGCTCCGGCTCGGCCCCCGCCGACCTGCGGATCCCTGAGGCCCTGCTCCACCCGGGCACCCGGACCGACGGGGAGACCGTCCCGGTCCGGCAGTGACTCCCGGTCCGGCGGTGACTCCCCGTCCGGCGGTGACTCCCCGTCCGGCGGTGACGGCACGAGCCGAACGACTCCGCTCTGTCCCGTGCCCGCCGGCTCCGTGTCCGTCGCCCGCTCCGGCCGGCCCGCCTGCGGACCTACCGCGCGCGGGCCGGCCGGAGCGGGCCGTACCCGACGTACGCCCTGGTCCGGTAGCCCTCGGCGGCCAGCCTCCGGTGCTCGCGGCCGAGCATGCCCGTCAGGGCCTGGAACTCGAAGCTGTCGCGGCGGCGACCGACATGCATGGCCAGCCGGGCGGTGAGCGCGATCAGCCCCGGATCGTCTGTGGCGACCATGGGATAGCCCGGTCCGGCCATGAGGACACCCAGGGAACTGGCGAACGCACCGCGCCGGTCGAGCCGCGCCCGGCGCGCGCCGGGCGCCGACTGCCTGGCCCGCGCGGGCCCCGGACACAGCCGGACCCGGCAGCCCGGACGGGCGAGGTCCCGGCAGTCCGCCACGGTGCGGGCCAGGCCTGTCCGCAGCACGGCACCGGTCGCCGGGACGTCCCGGCGCAGCTCCGACAGGGTCACCAGCATCGCGTCGACGGCGGCCGGTTCGGCGGCGTCCAGGGGGAAGATGTCCAGAGTGACGGTGGCGCCGACCTCGCGGGCGCGGGCGCAGATCTCGGCGGCGTTCCCGTGGGCGATCTTGGCACCGTCGCGGGGGACGGCCTGGCCGACCGCGGCGAGCCGCAGACTGATGTCGAGATCGTCGGCGATCCCGGCGCGGTCGGCGAGGTCGAGCAGGGTCAGGTAGGAGGCGGTCGTGGCGCCCGCCGCCTCGGCGTCTGTCGCGACGGGCCCGACCCGGTCGATGCTCGCCAGCACCCGGGCGTCCGCGACCTGCGCGGCCCGCGCGAGCGCGTCCACCGGACCGGCTCCCGCACGGTCGAGGCGGTCGACGAGCGCCCTGGCCGCAGGAACCCGTCCGGCCAGCTCACGGGCCCGCCCAGCGGCCGGCGGCCGCTCCGCCCGGCGCTGCGTCCCGGGGCGGATCACGGCCGGCTCCGATGCGGACGAGCGCCGGCAACCACCCACGATCGTGACTGTATGGACACAGATAGAAGCCTCACGTAACCGCCGGCCGCTGTCCAACCGAACGGCCATCCGGATTACCGCGGCCGGCGACCAGGATTCCGCCAGCGGTGATCCAGTTCGCCGCGGCCGGTCACCCACCACCGCGGCGGGCCACCCCCCGTTGGGCGCCTCCCACGGGGCACGGAGAGAGTAGGACTCATGACCAGCCTCCTCCTCGGACCCATGCACCGGTATGCCGGCGACCGCCACGTGTCCGTGTGGGTGGAGACCGACGAGCCCTGCACCGTCGAGATCCGGTCCGGGCTCGGGCCACGCGCGGCGGCGCCGACCTTCGCCGTCGCCGGGCACCACTACGCGCTGGTCGTGGTCGACGGCCTCGAGCCGGGCACGGCCTACCCGTACGAGGTCTGGCTCACTGCGGCGGGCGTGCCATCGCCCGACCAGGCGGTGTGCGTCTGGCCCGAGGAGGGCAGCCCGCCCAGCCTGCTGCGGCCGGTGGGTGGCGACCGTCCCGTCCGGCTGGTGTTCGGCTCGTGCCGGGTGACCGCGCCGCAGGAGAAGCCGTACACGCTGTCCCCCGGCGAGGACCCGCGTGGCCTGGGCACCGACGCGCTGCACGCCCTCGCCCTGCGCATGGCCGAGACCCCGCCGGACACCTGGCCCGACGCGCTGCTGCTCCTCGGCGACCAGGTCTACGCGGACCACGTGTCGCCGGCGACCGCGGCCCGCGTCCGGGCCCACCGTGACGTCACGGTGCCGCCCGGCGAGGAGATCGCGGATTTCACGGAGTACGCCTGGCTGTACCAGGAGGCCTGGTCACAGCGGGAGATCCGTTGGCTGCTCTCGACCGTCCCGACCGCGATGATCGCCGACGACCACGACGTCCGCGACGACTGGAACATCTCTGCCGCCTGGCGCGCCGAGATCCGGTCGCAATCCTGGTGGGACACCCGGATCACCAGCGGGATCATGGCGTACTGGCTGTACCAGCACCTGGGCAACCTGGATCCGCGGACGCTCGCCGACGACCCGGTGTTCACCGCGGTCACGGCGCTTGCCTCCGGCGGCGAGGACGGCGAGAACCTGCTGCGCACCTTCGCCCGGCGGGTCGACCGGATGCCGGACCTCGGAGCACTCGCGTCCGACCAGGACCACGACACCAGCACCGCGGTCGGTGACCACGCCGGCGCCGGCCACGACACCGGTGACCTGGCCGGCGAGCGCCCCCCGACGCCGCCGCGCTGGAGCTACCGGTGGGACCTCGGCCGCACCCGGTTGATCGTCATCGACTCCCGCTTCGCCCGCGTCGTCGCCCCCGACGGGACCCGCGCCATGGTGCACGACGCCGACTGGTCCTGGATCCGGGACCAGACCCGGCACACCGGCGAAGTCGATCACCTCCTGCTCGGGACGTCCGTGCCGTACCTACTCACCCCGACGATCCACAACGTCGAGGCGGTGAGCGAGCGGCTGGCCTCCGGCCGCTTCGGACGGGTCGCGGCCGCCGGGGCGGAACGCCTGCGGCAGGCGCTCGACCTCGAGCACTGGGCCGCGTTCAGCCACTCCTTCATCCGGATGACCCAGCTGCTCGGCCAGGTCTCGACCGGTGAGCACGGCCCGGCTCCCGCGAGCGTCGTCGTGCTGTCCGGGGACGTCCACCACGCCTATCTGGCCAGGGCGGAACCCGCCCGCGATCCGGTCGCGGCGAGTCGGGCACCGGCCGACCCGGCCGCCGGTACGCACCTCACCGCAAGCCGTGCCGGCACGACCGCCACCGCCACCGGCAGCGCCATCAGCGCCGCCGGTGGCGAGTCGGCGGTGTGGCAGGCGGTGTGCTCGCCGTTCCGCAACCCACTCGGCCCCGGTATCCGTCGGATCGACGCGCTCTCCCGGCGCCGCCCGCTCGCCGCCGTCTCCAGCCGGGTCGCCCGCCTGCTCGGCATGCGGGGGCAGCCCGTGCGGTGGAAGGTCACCCACGGGCCGTGGTTCGACAGCCAGCTGGCCACCCTCGTGCTCGACGGCCGGCACGCGACCATGCTCCTGGAGAAGACCGAGCCGGACGGCGAACCGGGCGGCCTGGACGAGGTCATGCGCGCGACGCTCAGCTGACCGTCGGCCGCCGCGGGACGCGGCCGACGCCGGTCAGCCGAAGCGGTAGGGCTGGCCGGTGGCCTCCAGGACCGACATCCACAGGTCACCGGCCGGGTCGACCTGGTTGCGCTGGCTGACGGCGAGCGCGATCGGGATGTGGATGAACCGGCGGCGCCAGCGCCCGACGACCATCTCCGTGCGCCCGGACATCGCGGCGTGGACCGCCGCGTGCGCCAGCCGGATCGTGTAGACGTTGTCGTACGGGTTCGCCGCCACGCTGCGGATGTGGTAGCTCGGGTCGATGTACTTCAGGTTGAGCTCGGCACCGCGGGCGGCGAAATCCTCGGTGATCCGCCGGGAGAGCTCCGGGCCGATGTCGTAGAGCTTGCGGTTCCCCGAGGCGTCGGACGACTCGGGCAGGCCGGCGACCAGGTCCTGCCCGGCGCCCTCCGCCACGACGACGACGGCATGACCCCGCTTCTCGACCCGCTGACGGATGTAGGCGAGCAGGCCCCGCTCCCCCTCCAGGGTGAAGGGCAGCTCCGGGATGAGCACGATGTCCGCGTCGCTCTTGGCCAGCACCGCGTAACAGGCGATGAAGCCGGAGTGGCGGCCCATCAGCCGGACAATGCCCACCCCGCCGGGAGCCGAGGTCGCCTCGGCGTACGCGGCGCGGATCGACTCGGCGGCCTTCGCGAACGCGGTCTGGAACCCGAAGCTCTGGTCGATGTAGGGGATGTCGTTGTCGATCGTCTTCGGGATGCCGACGACCGCGATCTTCTCCCCGCGCTCGGCGACGATGCCGGCGATCGCCCGCGCACCGCGCAGCGTGCCGTCACCACCGATCACGAACAGGATGTTGATGTTCATCCGGGAAAGGCAGTCGACGATCTCTGCCGGGTCCTGTTGGCCGCGGGAGGTGCCGAGGATCGTGCCGCCGTCCTCGTCGATGTTCGCCACCCACTCCGGGGTGAGGTCGACGACGCTGTGCCCGTACTTGGCGATGAAACCCTGGTAGCCGTGCCGGAATCCGAAGATCCGGTTCACGCCGTAGTGGTTGGTCAGCTCGAGCACCAGCCCGCGGATGACGTTGTTCAAACCGGGGCAGAGCCCCCCGCAGGTCACGATCCCCACCCGGGTCTTGGACGGGTCGAAGTAGATCTTGCGGCGCGGCCCGGCGGGCTCGAAGCCCGGCAGCTCGTCCAGCGGCACCTTCCGCGCGGAGATCATCGAAACGGTGTCGTCGAAGAGGACCTTGTCGCCCTCGTCGATGTAGTGCTGGGTCGTCGGCCGCGCACCTAGCAACGGGAGCAGCGGCGAGTCGATCCGGCACGGGCCGAGCTTGCGGACATCCAACTCGGCGCCGTCAACGGTCAGCGGCTCGTCCACGGCCCCCCGATCCCGACACCGCTACGGTCCCCCGACGCCCGACTGGATCGGACCACGATCGCCCCAGCTCCCTTCCGGTTTCTCGGACCGAGCGTACCGGTCCGGACGACTCGCCCACCGGCGACGTCGGCCGGGCAACCCGGTCATCGCGCGGCGGACACCAACCGATCACCACCGCGCAAGGTGGATGATGCGCAACCGACACCTCGCGGACATACCCGGGACGACCTCCGGACAGGCCCCCCGCCCCCCACGGGACGAGGACCGAAATCCCACCGACGTCCCGCCGACGCCCCGCGGTGTTCCCCGCCAGAGCCCGGCCGACGGCGCTCCCGGCCGGCCCCGGCCGCACCAGCCCACTGCCTTCCCACCACCATCCATTCCTTCCCACCACCATCCATTCCCGTCGCCCCGGGACGCGACGCCCCCCGACAGCCTCCGCTGGACAACCGCGGCGGCCCGGTGACACCCAGGACTCACCCACCCGCCGCGCTGCAACGAACGGAGCTACGGACGGGAGTGGTGCGCGAGGTCCGGCAGCAGGGTGCGGGCGAGGTAGCGGTCGGCGAGCGCGGCGGTGTCCCGGGCGTACGCGGCGGCATCGGGGACGGCGTCGGAGTGCGGGTGGGTACCCAGCCAGGCGACGAGCAGCAGCCGGCGCAGCAGAACGAGCGTCGGCACGACCGCGAGGTCCGCTGGCCCGAGCGGGCGGTGGGCTCGGTAGGCCTCCAGCCAGGCCGCGACCAGCGCCGGCAGGGCAGGGCTGTGCTCGATGAACGACAGCGCCGCGGCGAGGTCGTAGAGGTACCAGCCGAAGCCGCAGTCGTCGAAGTCGATCACGTGGATCACGTGGATCACCGCACCGGACCGCCCGGCGGCCGCACGGTCGGCGGCCGGGATCTCGCCAACCAGGCCAGGGGCTCGGGGCATGGTCGGCCGGGCCACGAGCAGGTTGGCCAGGCGCATGTCTGCGTGGATCAGCCCGAAGCGGTCCGACCCACGGCCATAGGCGGCGAGCCCACGCTCCACCTCCGCCGCGGCCGGTTCGAGCATCGTGACCACGCGCTCCGCCTCGCCGGGCAGCACCGCCGCCACCCCGGCGCGCCAGCTCCCCCAGCGCGCCCCCGGCCCGAGCGTCGCGTGCCAGGACCAGGCGAAACGGCTGAACCCGGCGGGCCGCGACCAGCGGGCGGCGTGGTCGTGCATCCGGCCGGCGATGTCCCCGAGGAGACCGAACGAGGAGATCAGCCCGGCGGTGTCACCGAGCTCGGGCGAGACCCCGTCGACCCACTCGAACAGCACCGCGTGCCGGATCGCATCCCCCGACCGGACCGTGGTCACCACAGATCCGAACCGGTTCGCCACCACGGGTGGCGTGGCGACCACTCCCTCGGCCCGAAGCGCCGCCACCCAGGCCAGCTCGGCGACGATCTCCGCGGCATCGTGGTAGCCCGGCCTGTGCAGCCGCAGCGCCCAGCGACGGTTCCCGGCGACGTCGTCGATCCGGTACGTCATGTTCTCGGAGATGTTGACCAGGACCGGCACCGGGGCCGGCCCCAGGTCGTACGCGGCCAGGACGTCGGTAAGCACCCCGGCGAGCTCAAGCAGCTCTCCAGTGACCACGCCGGCCCCGCCGCCGGGTTCGCCGGTACCCACCGTGTCCGTCCCCCTCACCACCCAGGTCCGTCAGTGGCCCGCTGTCCGACCGTGGTCCGCTCGAGATACCCGCCCCGCCCGGCGCGCGTCACAGCAGGGCCGGCCTTCGCGGATGCGGCACCACTCGGGGGATTCTGCCCGCGCGGGGCAGAGCTCCGGACGCCCGGCCCAGGCCCATCCGCTCCCGGCGCCGCCGGCGATTGTCGGGGGCGACCTCGCGCCCCGGGATTCACGCGGCGGGCTCGACGCGGCCCGACAATCACTCATACGACACAGAAAGAACTCCACCCGACCGCATTCTCGGTTCCCCCGTTCCCCCGGCCGACCTTCTTCCAACGAGCAGGACGCACGGCCGGCGCGGGCCAGGAAATCATGGTGGACGATTCCGGGAATTCCCATCGAGCGCGGCGCCGGAAGATATCATTGGGATACGCACTTCGAGGGGAGCCGACATGACCGTTCCCATCACCCCCACCCCCACCCCCGTGGCCACGCCCACCCTGTGCCTGCGTTGCGGCCGCGCGCTCACCAGCCCGCTCAGCGTCGCCGTGGGGCTCGGGCCCGGGTGCACGCGCCACATCCGCCACACCGCGCCGACCCTCACCGGCTACTCCGACCGGCAGCTCGAGGATGCTCTCGAGCTGCTCGAACTCGGCGGCCTCACCCCACTGCGCGGTCGCCGGGTCTGGCTCACCGTCGGCCATCGCGGCGCCACCTATCGAACCGCCGTCACCGGGCACTGCACCTGCGTCGCGGGGCTGCACGGAAAGCCGTGCCATCACGCGGCCGCCGTTCACCTCGTTGCCGCATAGCCGACGGTCCAGCCATCCGCCCGCGGCAAATTCCGGCGGAATCCGCCGCGGGCAGCAATCTGGTTTCGGTACCGGTCAATCTGGTTTCGGCCCCCGGTCAGCAGCTCCCGTCCGAATACCCCACCACCACTCCGACCCGGTCGATGACGAGGGCGTCGACCGTCACCGGCGCCTCGCGCAGGACCTCGCAGGCGGTCCTACGCGCGCCGGCGGCGATGAGATCACCGAGAGCTATCCCCGCGTCGGCACAGATCCGCAGCGCGCCGAGAGCGGTGTTGGCTCCGAGGATCGCGGCCTGAAGATCCGCGCCCGCTCCGGCGGAGCGGGCGAGCGCGGCGAGGCCGGCGAGGTCGACCTGCGAGCGGCCGGAGTGCAGGTCGAGGTGTCCGGCGGCGAGTTTCGCCAGCTTGCCGACCCCGCCGACGACCGTCAGTCGCGGGATCGGATGACGCCGCAGGTACTTGAGCACGGCGCCGGCGAAGTCACCCATGTCGAGCAGGGCTTCGTCGGGAAGCCCGTACCGGTCGCGGGCGACCTGCTCCGAGGTGCTGCCGGTGCACGCGGCCACATGCCGGTGCCCGGCCGCACGGGCAACGTCGATGCCACGGCGAATGCTGTCTATCCACGCGGAGCAGGAATAGGGGACGACTATTCCGGTGGTGCCGAGAATCGACAGCCCCCCGAGGATTCCCAGCCGCGGGTTCCAGGTTCGGGTCGCCAGCTCCGCTCCGCCGTCCACACCGATCTCGATCTCGACGTCGACGACGGCGGTACTGGCCCTGGCCGTGGTTCCGGCGGTGTGCGCGGGGCCGTCGCCGTGTGCCGCGGCGACTTCGGCGACGGCGGCGCGCATCATCCGGCGCGGAACCGGGTTGATCGCCGGCTCCCCCACCGCCAGCGGTAGGCCCGGCCTGGTCACCGTGCCCACTCCCACACCGGCGCGGAACACCACGCCGGTTCCCGGCGATCCGCGGCGGATGGACGCCGTCACGACGGCGCCGTGCGTGACGTCGGGGTCGTCCCCAGCGTCCTTGATCACGGCCGCGGTGGCCGAGTCGGGCCCGAGCCACTCACGGGCCAGCGCGAACGCGGGCCGGGCCCCGCCAGGCAGGGTGATGGTCACCGGATCGGGGAACTCGCCGGTCAGCAGGGCGGTATAGGCGGCCGTCGCCGCCGCCGTCGCGCAGGCGCCGGTGGTCCAGCCGTACCTCAGCGTGCCGCGGTCGGCGCCGGACCGCCGGCCCGACCGCTCGCCGGCGGTCCCCGGCGCGGACGCACCTCGCGATTCCAGTCCCGGCGCGGATGCGGGCGTGGGCGCGCCTTCCGCCCCCGGTACCGGATCAGGGGCCGGTTCCGTCTCCACCGGTCCGGTCAGTCCGCGTCGCGGGCGAGGGCGTTCACGGCCGCCGCGGCCATCGCGCTGCCGCCGCGCCGGCCGCGCACCACGAGGTGCTCGAGCCCGCTCGGGTGGGCGGCCAGGGCCTGCTTGGACTCCGCCGCCCCGACGAAACCGACCGGCACCCCGACGACGGCGGCCGGCCGGCCGGCTCCGTCCTCGACCAGTTCGAGCAGGCGGAACAGCGCGGTCGGGGCGTTGCCGACGACGACCACCGCGCCGTCGAGGCGGCCGCGCCACAGCTCCACCGCGGCGGCGGTGCGGGTGGTTCCCGAGTGCCGGGCGAGCTCCGGGACCCGCGGGTCCGAGAGCGTGCAGATGACGGGGTTGTCCGCGGGCAGCCGGCGGCGGATCACCCCGGCGGCGACCATCGCCGTGTCGCAGAGCACCGGCGCACCGCCGACGAGTGCGGCCCGCGCCGCGGCGGCCACCCCGGGAGAGAACGCGATGTCACGGACGAGATCGACCATCCCGCAGGAGTGGATCATGCGTACGACGACGTGGGCGAGGCCGGCGGGCAGGCCGGTCAGGTCCGCCTCGGCCCGGATCGTCGCGAACGACAGGCGGTAGATCTCGTCGGCGTCGCGCAGGTAGCCGGTCATCGGGCGGCGATCAGGCCGATCAGGCGGGCGAGCACCCGCGGAGCATATGTGGGCAGGTCGCCGTGCGCATCCGACCCGGCGGCGGCCTGCGCGACGGTTCTGTCGGTGCGGCGCCGTATCGTCGCGGTGTCCCGCCAGCCCGGCCCGTGCGGGCGGACGGGGCGCTCCGCGCCACCTGACCCACCCGCCGGAGGAGTCCGATGTCCGCCCTCGACCTGGTCAAGAGCCGTTCGCTCCGCCTGCTCGACTACCTGGCCGCGCTCGCCACCGACCTGCGCGGTGCGCCGCGCCGCCGCCTGGCCGAGTACACGCCGGTGCCGGTGCTGCCGCGTGACGTGCCGGTGCACGCGGCCGTGCGGCTCGGCCCCGGCGAGACGCGGGCGAGCTGGCTGGAGGTCGGCAAGGTCGCCGCCCCGGAGCCGCCACGGGTCCCCCGGGAGCTGTATCCCTACATCGGCGGGGTGGAGGTGCTGCCGGACGCGCCACCGGCGCTGCCGGTCGATCTGCCCGAGCGGGCGGCCGGGCGCGGTGAGGATCCCGCCGCCGTCACCCGCGCCCATGCCCGGTGGGTTCACGACTCCTGGCAGCCCTGGGCGGCGCCGGCCCGGGCGGCCCACGCCGCCCGGCAGCTCTACGAGAGGCTGTTCGACCTGCGGTTGCGGCATGCCGCCGACACCGCCGGGCTGCAGCTCGTCTGGGGCCACTCGGTGCTGAGCTGGCAGCCGGCCGCGGCCGGTGGCGAGCAGGTAATCGTCGAACACCCCCTGCTGGTGACCCCCGTGCAGGTGGAGGTTAACCAGGACACCGGCCTCATCCGGGTGTCGCCGGACGGTTCGACCGTGCTGGAGACCGATCCGGTGCGGGGGCTGGAGGCACCGGAACTCCGGTCGCTGCCCGGCCTGCGCGACCGGCTGCGCGCGGACCCGCCGGACGTGTGGGATCCGGCCGAGCTCGCCGAGATCCACGATCAGCTGGTCGCGCCGCTCGGTCTGGACGCCGCCGTCCTGCCCGGGCCGGACCTGCCGCCCCCCGGGCCGGACGCCCGTGTCGTCGACACGTGGGCGCTGTTCCTGCGGCCGCGGCCCGCCACCGGCGCGCGTTTCTACAGCGAGCTGCGCGAGGCGATGGCCGAGCTCGACTTCCTGCCCGAGGCGGTCGCCGCCGTCGTCGCGCCGGACGCGCTGGTCACCGAGGCACTCGAGGAGGCCCGCGGCGAGTTCGCCGGTGGCGGGAACCCGGATCCGATCAGCGGCGGAGCCGACGACGGCTGGGCGGCGACAGGGGCGCGGCTGCTCATGCCGCTGCCGACCAACGATGACCAGGAGCGGGTGGCGACCCAGCTGGCGACGTCCCGTGGCGTCACCGTGCAGGGCCCGCCGGGCACGGGCAAGAGCCACACGATCGCCAACCTGGTGTGTCACCTGGTGGCGCACGGGCGCCGCGTGCTCGTGACCGCGCAGGACGAACAGGCGCTGGTGGTCCTGCGGGAGAAGATCCCCGCCGAGCTGCGGCACCTCTCGGTCGCCGTTCTCGGTTCCAGCCAGGCCGACATCGAGGAGCTGCGCGCCTCGGTGGTGGAGATCCAGGCCGCCGTCGCCGATGTCGACCTGCGCGCCGAGACCCGTCAGGTCGCCGGGCTCGCCGCCGAGCTGGACGCGGTGCGTTCCCGCACCCGTGCGCTGGAGCTCGAGCTGGTGGAGCTGCTGCGCGGCGAGGAGCACGAGTTCGAGCTGCCACACGGCCGGGCACGGGCGGCGGACGTCTCCGAGTGGCTCGCGCGCAACGAGCACGAACTCGGGCTCGTCCCCGACCGGCTCGACCCGGTGGCGCCACCGCCCCTGCGGCCGGGCGAGCTGGTCGACCTGGTCGCGCTGGCCCGGCAGATCTCCCCCGAGGAGGCAGCGGCCGCGGGCCGGCCGCTGCCGGACCCGACGGCGCTGCCGGGCGCCACGCCGCTGTCCGCGCTGTTCCAGCGGTTGGACGAGCTGGGCTCCGGCGTGGCCGAGGCGGAGCGCGCCGGGCTCACCGCCATCGCGGTCGATCAGCTGGGCGAGGCTGGGCTCGCCCGGCTGCGCGCCGAGACCCTGGCCGGCGTCGCGGCGCTGCGCGCGGTCGAGGAGCCGTGGCTGGTGGCCCTGCGCGACCAGTGCGCCTCCTCGCCCCGCCTGGCCGACTTCTGGCGCGGCCAGGCGGCCGAGCTCGCGGCGGTCGTCACCGCGCTGCACGCCCTGCGCGTCCGGGTGTTCGGGCACACCGCGCAGGTGCCGGGCGGTGACCCCCGTGACCAGCTCCGGCTGCTCGGCGAGCTGCGCGAGCGCCTCGCCGGCGGGCGCGGCCTGCCCCGGTTCGGTGGGCGGGAGCTGCGGGAGTTCGCCGAGCGGCTGATCGTCGACGGCTATCCGGCGAAGACGGTCGCCGACCTCGACATCGCGGCCGCGGTGATCGAGGGGCGGGTGCGGTCCGCCGCGGCGCTCACCCGCCATGCGGACATGGCCGTCCAGCTCGGCGCGCCTCCCCTGGCCGAGGGGCCCGGGGGCGGCGGCGAGGCCGGGGTGTTCGCCGCGCTGCCCGCGCTCGACGCGGTGAGCTCCGCGATGGCGGCCGCGCTCACCTGGGACTCCGGCCCCGGCCCGGCGCTGGCCGGCCGGCTGCGAGCGCTCTTCCCGGCGCTGCCCGTCCGCCCGACGTCCTCGGACCTGCTCCGTCACGCCGAACTGCTCGAGCTCGCCGGGGCACGGATAGCCCAGCGCGCGGCCGAGACCGAGCTCGCCGACCTGGCCGAGCTGCTGCGGATCGGCCGGCACACGCCCGAGGCGAGTGTGCTGTGGTCGGAGCTGACCGACGCGCTGCGGAGTCGGGATCTCGACGCCTGGGCGCGGGCGCTGGAGGAGTCGGCGCGGCTGCGTGCGCTGCGCCCGGCGGCCCACCGGCGCGCCGAGCTGACGGAGCGGCTCGCCACCGTGGCCCCCCGCTGGGCCGGGCTCATCCTCGCCGACCTAGGCGATCCCACCACCTGCGGTGATCCGGAACAGCTCGCCGGGCTGTGGCGGTGGCGGCAGGCCGAGACCTGGCTCGACGACCTCCATTCCGGCGCCGACGTCCCGGCATTGCAGCGGCGTCTCGACGATGCCACCGAGAGCGTCCGCCGACTCGTCCTCGAGGTTGCCCGCCGCTCCGCCCGTCTCGCGCTGGCGAACAATCTCGGGCCGGAGCAGCGGCAGGCCCTCACCGGGTGGGTGCAGGCGCTGAGCCGCATCGGCAAGGGGACGGGCCGGTTCGCGGGGCGTTGGCGGGCCGAGGCGCGCGGCCACATGACCGAGGCGATGGGCGCCGTCCCAATCTGGATCATGCCGATCCACCGGGTGATGGAGAGCTTCGACCCCCGGGTGAACGACCCGTTCGACGTCGTGATCGTCGACGAGTCCAGCCAGTGCGACGTGCTCTCGCTCGGCGTGCTCAGCCTGGGCCGCAAGGCGGTCGTCGTCGGCGACGACCAGCAGACCAGCCCGTCGGCCGTCGGCATCCCCCGCGACCGGGTCTTCGCCCTGATCGAGGACCACCTGCCCGACGTCGCGCACCGCTCGCTGCTCGACGTCGAGGCGAGCCTCTACGACACCGCGACGCGGGTGTTCCCGCGCACCGTGGTGCTCAAGGAGCACTTCCGCTGCCTGCCGGAGATCATCGGCTTCTCCAACCGGTTCTACGACCACCAGATCCTGCCGCTACGGGAGACGCCCGAGGTCACGGTCGGCCCGGCACTGCGGCCGGTCCGGGTGGCCGGCGGCGGGCGGGCACCGGGCCGGTTCGGCGACGCCAACGCGGTGGAGGCGGCCGCCGTCGTCGACCAGATCGTCGACTGCTGTGCCGACCCGGCCTACGACGGGATGACGTTCGGCGTCGTCACCCTGCTCGGCGCGGGCCAGCCCCGGCTGATCGAGCACAGCCTGGTCGAGAAGCTCGGGGAGGAGGAGTACGTCCGCCGCCGGATCCGGGTGGGCGACCCGTACCAGTTCCAGGGGGACGAGCGGGACGTCATCTTCGTGTCCGTGGTCGCCGACGACAACCGCTCGGCGGCCACCCGGCGGCGCGACATGCAGCGGGTCAACGTGGCCGCGAGCCGGGCCCGTGACCAGCTCTGGGTCTTCCACACCGTGGCCGCGGAGACGCTGCGCGACGACGACGTGCGCCGCCAGCTCATCGAGTACATGTACGCCGCCCGGGCCCCCGACGAGGTGGCGCGGCTGCAGGACCTGTGCGAGAGCGAGTTCGAGCGGGCGGTGCTGCGCGAGATCCTCGCCCGGGGGTTCCGGGTGCGCCCGCAGCATCCGGTGGGGCGCTTCCGCATCGACCTGGTGATCGAGGGCGAAAGCGCCCGGATCGCCGTCGAGTGCGACGGGGACCGCTACCACGGCCCGGAGCAGTGGGAGGCCGACCTGCGCCGCCAGCGCATTCTCGAGCGGCTCGGCTGGACCTTCTGGCGGATCAGGGGCTCGGAGTTCTACCGGCACCCCGCCCGCACCCTCGACGGGCTGTGGCAGCGTCTCGACCAGATGGGCATCCGCCCGGCACCGGCGAGCCCCACGCCGCCAGACCCAGCCGAGGAGATGCGCTGGACGCCGCTCGCCCCGACGGTCCCGACGGCGCGGATCGCGCCGGACACCCAGCCGAACGCCGGATCCCCGGACGCGCCCACCGCCCCGCTCCGGCCGGCCGGCCCCGGTACCCCGCCTGATTCAACGGGCCCGGGGGGCTCGGGCATCGCGGATCTCGGCACCCCGGGCGTCCCGCCCGGGGTGCCGTACCAGCGGCCCGAGCCGCCCGGGGAGAGCACCGCCACCGGACCAGCGCACCCGGGACCGAGCAGAACGGGGCCGCCTGTCGGAGCGGGGGACGCCGTCCCGGACGGATACCGCCATGCCGGGTGGGTCCGGCCGGAGGAGGCTGAGGCCGTGCTCACCGCCCTGGCCCTCGCCCGGGACGTACCGGTCGGGGCGACCGGGGGCCGGGCCCGCATCGTCGCGATCGACCCGTGTGATCTCCTGCTCGCCCATCCGGAGCTCGCGGCGTCGGGGTCCGGCGGTGGCGAGGTCGAGCCCCAGCCCGGAGCCGCCGTGCTGCTGCGGCCGCGGGCGGGTCCGAACGCGGGCGGGCGCCGGATCACCTGGCTCACCGAACGCGAGGCACGTGCGGTGCTGCGGGCCGCGGACCGGCGCCGCGACCAGCCGGTCGACCTGTCCGACCGTGCTCCCACCGGGCCCGGTGGGAGCACCCGGGCCGGGCTCGTGCAGTACTTCCCCGAGGAGTCGGACGTCGCCCGGCGGTACGGCTCGGTGACCAGGCTGCTGCGCGCCGAGCCCGCGGGCGGACGACCACCGCGCCCGGGCCGGCCGTGAGCGCCGGCGGCTACCCTCGGCTGATGCCGGCCCGCCGTTCCGTCCGCGCCTCGCTGCTCTGGGCGGCGTTGCTGGCGGTGCTCGGGCTGGTCGGCGCCACGCCGAACGCTCTGAGCCAGGCCGCGGCAGGGGCGGGCTGGTCGGCGGACATCGCCGCGATCGCCCCGGCGGCCGTGACAGCCGAGGGGCCGGCGTCCCCGAGCACGTCAGCGTCCCCGGGCACCCTGTCGAGCGCCTCGACCGCGGCCGCGCCGATCCCCACGGATCTCGGACGTGCCTGGTTCGGCGGCCGGCCGCCGATGGTCGGCCAGCAGCAGCGCTCGGACCACCAGCTCCTCGCGCTGGGCGCCGCGCTGGGTGTTCTCGCGGTGGGTGCCGCCTGGCTGGTGCCGGGCCGGGGTTCCGCCGGGCGCACCCCGTTCGAGCATCGCGGCGGCCCCGGCCCGCGCGCGCCGCCGAGGGCGCCCGCCTACGCGTGACGCGACCGACTGCCCCGAGGGGAGCGGACTCCACGCCCGCTGACACCCGCGTCGCAGCATGCTGAACAGCCACGTAACCCGCTGAACAGCCACGTAGCCCACTGAACGCGTCCTGCTACGCGTCCGTGTCACCGGACCGTGGAGCGGCTCCTCTGGACGTTCCAGGAGCCGTATGAATCCCGAGTTCGAATGGGGCCGCCTGCTGATCGCGGTCGCCCTGCTCGCCGTCATGTTCGCCGTGCCGCTGGTCTTCGTCGTCCGGGATCACCTGGCCGACCGGCGGCGTTACGGCGAGGCGGCGCTGGCCGCGTCCGTCCGCTACGCACCGGACGGGCGCCGCTACCGCGAGGGCTACCCGCCTTCCGGGGAGGACCCGAAGCAGCGGCCCTGACGGTGCCGTCCGAACCGGGGCGGTCGGCGCGGCGCCCATGCGCCCGCGCCGGCCGCCCCGGCCCCATGCCAAGTAGCGGCAGGAAGCTGCCGGCACGCTACCGGTGCGCTACCGGAGACGGGAAACCTGCTCCCACCGGTCCCCCACGGGCCGTCCGGTCGACGGACGTCCGCGGACGGCCGGTTCCTCAGGCCGTCGAAAGGTGGATGACCCGTGCCGAGTCGCTATTCCTGGGGTGGCGCCCATCCGTCGGTCCGGTGGCTCAAGGAGGAGATAACCCCGGCCCGGGACGACGTTCTCACGCATGCCGTGTACGGCCGCCTGGTGACGCCGGACGACGTCACGACCTTCATGACCAGCCACGTGTTCGCGGTCTGGGATTTCATGTCCCTGCTGAAGACCCTGCAACGCAGGCTCACGTGTGTCGACGTGCCGTGGGTGCCGACCCCGCACCGGAACTGCCGCCGCCTGATCAACGAGATCGTCCTCGTCGAGGAGAGCGACGAGTACGGCGACTCCTACATCAGCCATTTCGAGCTGTATCTCCAGGCGATGGCGGAGGCCGGGGCGGACACCGGGCCCATCGAGCGATTCCTCGCCGAACTGGCCGCCGGTACCCCCGTGCCGGAGGCGGTCTCCCGCGCGCGGGTGCCGGCGCCGGCCGCGCGGTTCGTACGCCTCACCTGGGACCTGCTGGGCTCCGCGCCGCTGCACTCTCTGGCCGCCGCGTTCGCCTTCGGGCGCGAGGACCTGATACCGGAGATGTTCACCCAGGTCCTCGACGGCGACGTCGACTTCTCGGCCTTCCGGGACTACCTGTCCCGGCATGTGGCCGTCGACGGGGAGCAGCACACCCCCATGGCGATGGAGATGCTCGTGGCCCTCGCCGGCGACGACCGGGAGCGGTGGCGGGAGTGCGCGGCCGTGGTGCGGGACTGCCTGCGGGCCCGCGCGGCGCTGTGGGACGGCATCGCCGCGTCGCTCCCGAACCGGCGTCCCGTCCAGCAGGTCTCCTGACCACCGCACCAACGCCGCCGCGCCACCACCCGCCACATGGCCACATAGCACCCATTTGGCCACCTTGCGCCACCAAACCACCTCACACAAACACCGCTTCGTCGTCTCACCCTCCGGCCGTCAGGAGCGCCGATGATCGTCGCCTTAGTCGTGGTCCTGGGAGTCCTCGCTGCCTACACGGCGTTCGTCTGCACGTCGGTCGCGCTACCCCGACGGCTGCGACTCGCACTGGGACCGATATCGCTGGAGCGGATCCCCGACCGGGCGGCCCGCCGCCATCGCGGCCGGGTTCTCTTCACCAGCGACGAGCCGTGCTCGTGGTCCGTGCCCCAGCCCGGTGGCACGGGCGGGCCCGGCCCGGACAGCTGGACGGCACGGGACGTCCAGACCACGGCCGGCCGCGTCGCCGCGGCCCTGTCCGCCCTCGGTCTGCGCCACGGCCAACGGGTTGCCATCCTCAAGCGGAACCACTTCGACATCCACCTCCTTCATCTCGGGGTGGTGCGCGCAGGCGGGGTCGCCTGCCCCATGAACGGCGCCTTCGCCGCCGACAAGGTCGCGCCCTACCTGCTCAACGTCAACGCCCGGATCCTGCTGGCCGACGTCCCGACGCTGCTGCGCGTCCTGCGCGAGGGCGGCGCTCCGGACGGGGTCGACACGGTCGTCCTGGTCGGGCGGGTCGGCGACACCCCGGAGACAGACGTCCGGGAGCTGTCCGCCGCGCTGGAACGCGCCGGGGTGCCGGCCGTCCACTGGATCGAGGAGCTGCTCGCGGCGGTCGAGCGGCCCGCCCCCGCCGTCCGCCGCGGCCGGCGGGAACCGCTCTACCTGGTCCACACCTCCGGCACCACCGGGTTCCCCAAGGCGGTGATCCTGCGCAACGGGCCGCAGGCCCGCGCCATCCGCGGGTGGCTGTGCTACGTCCACGTCTCGCCACGGCGGGACAAGGGCTACTTCGCGGTGCCCAACAACCACCAAGCGGTCATCATGACCTTCCACAGTCTGCTCCTGCTGGGTGTGCGGACCCACTGGACGCGGGCGACCGGCCTCGACTTCGACGCGCCGCGGGCCGTCCAGGAGCTGGCCAGCGGCCGCTACACCGGTTTCTTCGGCTTTCCGATCACCTACACCCAGCTCAAGGAGGTCCCGCTCGCGGCGCACGACCTGCGCGCCATGCGGTTCTGGGCGAGTACGGCCGACGCCGCGCACGAGGAGATGATCAGGCCCTGCGTCCGGGTGGGCGGCACGTTCCGCCGGCTGGGCCTGCCGATGGGGGGCTCGGTCTACCTGGACGCGCAGGGCTCGAGCGAGGTCGGCACCCCGTCGGTGCTGCGCTACTACAGCCGGTTCACCCGTCGCTACGAGCGCCGGATCGGCCGGCGGCACTCCACCCCCTTCGGGCCCCGGGTCCGCATCGCCCGGGACGGCAGGGTGGTCCCGCGCGGAGAGGTGGGCCGGCTCGAGGTCCGCGGGAGGACGCTGTTCGAGGCCTACTGGAACAACCACTCGCTCACCTACGAGGCCGTCCGCGACGGCTGGTTCTTCACCGGCGACGTGGCCCGCTGGTCGGGCGGCCACGTGGTCCAGCTCGACCGGGAGGTCGACGTCATCCGCACGCGGGTGGGAGAGGTCTACAGCCTTCCCATCGAGGAACGCGTCCACCGGCACCCGGCGGTCTTCGACGCCTGCGTCTACGCCACCCGTCAGCCCGACGGGAGCCAGCTGCCCGCCGCGGCGGTGGCGGTGCGGTCCGGCGCCTCGACCACCGCACGGGAGCTGCGCGACGAGCTGAACGCGCTGTTGACCCCGGCCGAACACCTGGTGGCCGTGGAGATCGTGCCGTGGGACGAGTTCCCGATCGGGGTAACCGGCAAGACGCTCAAGCGGGCGTTCCGTGAGCGGACCGAACCGATGCCGGTGCCGGAGGCGAACCGCCCCGTCGCCCTGGAGATCGCCGACCGCCCGGCGCCACTGGTCGCGGCCTCGTCCGGCTAGCCCCCGTCGCACGCCCCGCAGTCGTCGACAGAGGGGACGGACATGACCATCACAGGAACGGATCGCCAGGGCCTCGACACGAAGGGCCGCCGCTGGGTCGAGCTGGTGTGCCTCGCCTCGGCCGGCTCCGCCGACACGCTCGCCGAGCGGGTGCTCGAGGTACTCGACCGGGACGAGATCACCCTGGCGGAACTGCAGGAGTTCGTACTGCAGTACGCCGTGTACGCCGGCTGGCCGCGGGGCTCGGAGGCCGAGGCCGTCATCCGGCGCCAGTGGGCCCGGCTGCGGTCCGAGCGAGGCGAGGAGATCACGCCCTGGCCGCTGCTCGACACCGCGTCGCTGGGCCCGGAGAGCTGGGAGACACGGCTACAGGCGGGCGAGGACGCCTTCCGCACGGTGAACCTGCTCGAGGCCCCGCGCCGGGACACGCCGTTCGTCCAGGCCGGGATGCTCGGGTTCGTGTTCGGGCAGGTGTGGCGACGGCCGCACCTGACGGTACGGGAGCGACGACTGATCTCGATCGGCGTCTGCGCGACCACGCAGACGTTCCACGCACTGCGCCACCACGTCCGCTCGGCCCTCGAATCGACGGACCTGTCGGTGGCGGACCTGCGGGACGTTCTCGACGAGGTGAGCAGGCACATCCCCGCGCGGGCCGCCGAGACGCTGCGGGACGTCCTGTTCCAGGACGACTCGCGCTGACCGCCGCCGGCTGACCGCCGCCGACCGAACCCTTCCACCGCTGAGGAGAACGCACGCGATGCTGGCCGCCCCGCAGGGAGACCCGTCCCTGGCTGACGAGACCTACGGCTTCGTCGGCCTCGGGCATCAGGGTTCCCAGATAGTCAGGCGCTGTGCCTCCGCCGGCCGGCACCTCGTCGTGTACGACACGCAGACGGACCGCGTCGAGCAGTTCCGGCCCGCCGGGATGAGCGTCGCGGGGACGCTGGCGGAGCTGGGCCGCCGCGTCACCGTCGCGAGCGTGTGCGTCTACTCCGACGAGGACGTCCGGACGGTCGTGGCGGGGCCGGGAGGGCTGCTGGAGACGATGCGGTCGGGCGGCCTCGTCGTCATCCACAGCACCTGTTCGCCCCGGACCTGCGTCGATCTCGCCGCCCGGGCCCGCGGACGTGGCATTACAGTCCTCGACGCCCCGGTCAGCAACGGTGCGCCCGACGAGTCGGGCCGTCAGCTCGTGGTCCTGGCCGGCGGCGACCGGCGGGATGTGGACAGGTGCGCGCCTGTCTTCGAGCTGTTCGGGAGAACCGTGGTGTACACGGGTGACGTGGGCAGCGCCCAGCTCACGAAGCTGGTGAACAACGCGCTGTTCATCGTGCACCGCAGCGCCGCCGCCGAGGCGCTTCGGGCGGCGGGCACGCTGGGCCTCGACCCGGACGGGGTGCGGGTGGCACTGCAGGAGTGCAGCGCGAACGCACGATCGCTCCCCATCCCGGGCGGCCCGCCCATCGGTGGGCACGGCGGCCCTCCCCCCGACGCGTTCGTGGCGCTGTTGACGAAGGACCTGGATCTTCTGGAGGCGTCGCTGGCCGACTGCCTTCCAGGCACGGAGCACCTCGTCGCCACCGCGCGCCGCGCGCTCGCGACGATCCTGGCCCCGCCGGCCCCGCCGGCCCCGCCGGCCCCGGCCGGCTTCGCCACGGCACCGGCCGACCTCACTCCGGCACCGCGACCGATTGTGACGGCCTGATTCGCCGGACACGTGATCCCGCCGGAACAACCGGATTCGTTCCCGGCCGCCGGCGGTTTCCACGAGAACCCGTCCGCGCAGGTGAGAAACCCGTACTTCCCAGTTTCCCGCCCGCCACGCCGGACACAGCAGCGCCGATCTCGACGAAGAACGGTGACGGGCAGCGCGGAAGATCTCGCGCCGAATGTAACCAAACGTAGCGTGTTGACAAGTCTCCACCCGCAATCCAAACTCCTAATCGAGTTGGCGAGAAAAACATTTCACGGACGGCAATGAATCGACCGGCAATGGCAGCGGGGAAAAGTGGGACCCTGCCGCGGATCGGCCGGCACCTCTGTCCGCCAGTGGGCACCGCCGGCGGGCGGCGGGCGCCGCTGCGCGGATACGGGATTCCAGAGCCCCGCCCTGACTGGCGACGTGAGGACAGACCAGGTTGTTTCGGAACCACCAACGAAGACGGCCGCCGCGAGAAAAACAGATAACGGCGCTCCTGCGGGGCGCGCGGGGCGCGGGGCGCGGCGGTGACCTGCACCTGGCGGTCACGTTCCAGTCGAACGCGGGCCGGCTGGCGCGCGTACTCCACGCACAATCCCCCGGGGACGTGCGCGGAGCCCAGCTGCTCGGTGGCGTCCTGTATGACCTGGCAGCCCTGCTGCACCGGGCCGGCAGTGACGGCGAGGCCATACGGGCACTCGAGGACAGTGAGCGGGCGTACGCGACCCTCGCCGGGCGCGTACCGGCGGCGGGCGGGTGGATCTCCGACGTGTACGCCCGGCGCGCCGTCCTGCACGCCCAGCGGGGCTGCGGCGCGTCCGCGCTGGCGGATGCGCAGGCGGCGCTGCGCGCCCGCCACGTGCTCGACGGGGCCGACGGGGCCGACGGCCCCGATGAGGCCCGGACCCTCGCGCTCGGCAGCGACGTCCTCGGCGCGTTCGGGGACCCGGACATGGCGGTCGCGGCCGCCGACCTCGGCGCCTCGGCGCCGGCGACCGTCCTGGAGCGGCGGTTCTCCTCACCGAACCCGCCGGATCTCGCCACCGGCCTGGAGGACGCGCTGCGCGTGGTGCCCCGCTGTGGTGGCGAGCTGCTGCGCGCGGCGCTGGTGCGCGCACGGGCCGACCGAACCGCCCTGACCTGGTACGAAGGCATCACCGTCGACGCACCCGAGACGACAGCGGGCACGGTGACCGGCGCCACGATGGGCATGGGGCCGCCCGGTGTCGGAGGGTTGCTGGCGCGGCTCGCCACGGCCGTCCTGCCCACCGACGCCGCGGCCGGGATGCGGCTGGCCCTGGAGGCACACCGCCTGCGCGCCGGCGCACCGGCGGCCCGCTCCGGCCGGGCGCACGCGGATGACGCGGCCTGGGCGGAAGTGCTGCTGACCGCCAGCAGGCAGGTCGCCGGCACCGGGGACACACTGTTCGCCCTGGATCTCGCCGCCTGGGCCGCCCGAGCCACGCAGGCCCCCGCGGACACCTGCCCGGCGGGTGCGATCGACGGTCTCGACGCGCGCGAGGGGGGACCACCTCGACACAGCTCCCGGCCGTCCGACATCCACTGCCGGCCGGATCTGGGTACCGGGGCCTGGGAGGCCCTGCCGTGCTAGCGGCGGCGCCTCGGGACGCGCCAAGGGCATCCATCCCGGTCAGATCACCCGATCGCCCTGGAGGACCGTTGAAGACAGCCGGAACGGACCAAGCCGGCGGGATCCCCCGGTTCCAGCTGCTCGGCCCGCTCGAGGTCCGAGACGGGCACGACCGCCCGATCCCGGTCTCCGCCGCGAAGCAACGCGGTGTGCTGGCCGCGCTGCTGGTCGACGCGGGCACCGTCGTCTCGACGGACCGATTAGCCGACCTGCTCTGGGACGGCTCGCCACCACCGTCCGCCAAGAAGACGCTGGAGAACTACCTCAGCCGGCTGCGCCGGCTGCTGGGGCCGGCGGTGGGTGGGCACCTCGTCACCCGTTCCCCCGGCTATGTGATCGAGCTCCGGGACGGGCTGGAGGTCGACCTGGTCATGCTGGCCGATCTCGCCGGACGGGCGCAGGAGGCCGCCGACCGGGCGGACTGGACCCGTGCCGGCCGCGACGCCCGCGAGGCGCTGGCGCTCTGGCGCGGCGACCCGTTCTGTGACGTGCCGGTGGAGCGGCTGCGGTGCGAACAGACACCGCACCTGGCCGAGGCCCGGTTGCGGCTGCGGGAGCTGGCCCTGACCGCCCAGGTGATGCTGGGCGATCACCACATCGCCCTGCCCGGTCTCCGGCGCCTCGTCGAGGAGACCAGAATCCGGGAGCACCCCTGGGAGCTGCTGATCAGCGCCCTGTACCGCTGCGGCCGCAAGGCCGAGGCGTTCGAGGCGTACCGCCGTGTCGGCAGGATCCTGCGGGATGAGCTCGGGGTGGATCCCGGCCGCGGGCTCCAGCGCCTGCACGGCCTGATGCTGGCCGACGACCCGCATCTCCTGCCCACGGCGGACGTCCACGCGCGCCTGCCCCCGCCGGGCACGCCCGGGACTCCGCCGGCCGACACCCTCCCGCCACCGGCCCCGCCCGGGGCGTCCACCCGGCCCGGACCGCCCGTCCTGTCGACCGTGGACGCCCCGGCAGCCGAGGTCCGCCAGGGCGTCGCCGCCCGCTACGGGAGCCTGCCGGCACCGCGCACGGCCACCGATCCGGACCCGGCGCGGGCGCTGCGCCTGCTCAGCGGATGGGACGGAGACGACCTGCCACTGGCGGCGGCGGGTGCCATGCTGCGCCGGCCGGTGGAGATCGTGCGGCGTGAGCTGGGCATCCTGACCGATCTGCGGCTTCTGGAGAGCCCCGCCCCGGGCCGGCACCGGCTGCCCCCCGCCGTGCGGGTGTTCGGGCGCACGGTGGCCCGGGCCCAGCACACCGACGCCGAGCGGCAGGAGGCCCTGGCCCGGCTCCTCGGGTGGTATCTGCAGACGGCGATCGCGGCCGAGGACGTGCTGCATCCCTACGGCCGTCGGCAGGTCCCGGGTACGGGCGTGGCCGAGTTCCCCCGCGAGGGCTTCGCCAGCTACGGGGACGCGTCGGCCTGGTTTTCGGCCGAGCACGCGAACCTCGTGACCGCGGTCCGGGTCGCCGCCTGCACGGCCGAGCACACCATCGCCTGGCAGTTGGCGGCCGGTCTGACCGGCTATCTCCATCTCAGCAAGCGCTGGACGGACTGGATCACAACCGCCCAGATCGGCCTCGTCTCCGCCAGGCACCTGGGCGAGCGGTCCGGCGAGGCCGCGCTCCTGCTGAGCGCCGGCCTCGCCTATCGCGACCTACGCCTGCTCGGCCGCTCCGTCGACCTGATCGAGAAGGCGACGGCGATCCGGCAGGAGACGGCGGACCCATGGGGTGAGGCGTGCAGCCTGCTCGGCCTGGGCCAGGTGCACGGACCGGACCGGATGATCGTCCACCACCGCCGCGCGGAGAAGATCTTCACCGAGGCCGGGAACCTCTGGGGCTACGCCCTGACCCAGATCGAGCGGGGGCGGGCCCTGCGCAGGCTGCACCACCCCGAACGGGCGGTCGCCTGCCACCGCGGCAGCGCCGCCATCCTGGCGGACCTCGGTGACCTGTGGGGAGTGGGGCTGGCGCACCTCGGCCTGGCCGAGGACTACCTGGCCTACGGAAGCCACGAGGACGCGGCCACCTCGTGCCGCCGCTCGCTGGCGGTCTGCTGCGAGATCGGCGACCGTCACACCAGCGCGCGCGTCCTCGCCCTGCTGGGACAGATCTACCTCCAGCTCTCCGATCCGGCTGCCGCCCACCAGGCATGGAGCAGGGCGTTGCGGATCTTCGAAAATCTCGCCGACCCGCGCGCCACGCAGGTCCGGGTGGGCATGGCGAACCTCGACGCGGCGGTGGCGATGGCGTCCTGACCGCGGCTGGTCGGCGACGGTCGTCAGCGAAGGGCGGACGGCGGAGGGCATTCCGTGAACGGGCGGCCCGCCGACGTTCCGTGGGCGGAGACACGCACCGAAGTCCTACGGGAAACGGAAGGTCCGGGGGTGCAGCTGGGGGCGCAGCGGCAGCAGGAACGGGAAGGCGGTGCGCCGCTGCGGCCACTCGTCGCGCGGCCAGGTCCGCCAGGACGGCCAGGGCACCGCGTGTACCGGCCGCGGCGGGCCGAGGGCTGACGGCGGTTCCACCGCGGGCGGCAGCGGGGTCTCGGCCCAGTCGACCGTGAGGCTGCCGCAGAACGCGCACGGCGGACCGCCGCGAGGCGAGGGGACCGGGACCCCGTTGTACCGGTAGACCTCGACGAGGCCGCCGTCGTCGTCGAACCAGCGGGTGACACCGAACGAGCGCTCCCACGCACGGCCGCATCGCCGGCATCGGTAGAAGATCTCCACGTTCGCGTTCTCCACGTCCACCACAGGGTGTTCGACGCTCATGGACCGAGCCCTTCGTCCGCTTCGGTGGGGTCAGGCCTGCCCCCACCTCTGCCCGACAGGGGCGGAGTTAACCCGGGACGGGAGGTCGTCACCCAACTCGCCGCGCGGCGACCTGGGTGATCACACCGGAGGGCGGGCGTCTCCGCGCACTGGGCGGACCTCGTCAACCAGGCCCCAGTTCGCCGCGGTGGCGGCGTCCAGCGGCCAGCCGGTCAGCGACAGGAACGCGGCGCGCTCCCGACCGACCCGGCGCACGACGCTGGACGTCCCACCCGCGCCGGGCACCAGCCCCATCGCGAGCTCGGGCAGCCGGAGGGTGGTCGCCGGATCGGCGATCACCCTCCGGGCGAAGGCCGGGACCTCCACCCCGGCTCCCACGCAGGTCCCGTGCATGTACGCGGTGACCCGGCGCGCGCAGCGCAGCAGCGACAGCGGGATGCTGCGGGTGGTCCGCACCGCGTGGGCGCGGGCCGGGTCGGGCAGCGAGCCGAACTCGGTGAGGTCGCCGCCGCTGCAGAACGAGCGGCCGGCCCCCCGCAGCCGCACCTCGGCGACGGTCGGGTCGGCCCCGGCCAGGGCGAACGCGGCGGCGAGGCCGTCCCGCAGATCGCGGCTCACCGCGTTGTGCACGCGCGGCCGGTTCAGCACGACCCACAGCTCGTCGCCGTCCCGCTCGACGAGAACCGCCGGCTCCGTGGGCTGGGTGGGCTGGCCGATGGGCTCGGCGCGCACCGGCGCGGTGGCGGCCCCGGCCTCGCGACGCTCCCGCGCGGCACGGTGCCCGGCGAGCCAGGCGGCGAACTCGGGGCCGCCTTGCAGCGTCGAGTAGGTGAACGACTCGGCGATCACGGCGTCGCGGACGTCGATCCCCGCCGAGTACCGCACCAGCTGGGTGAACGCCACGCAGGCGCCGGGGACGGCACGGGTCATGGCTGCGATCGCGCCGAGGGCGGCCGTGAACCCGTCGCCCGGCCGCAGCGGGCCGACCCACGGGGCGGGCGGCGTGGCCTCGCCGGTCAGCAGCACGTCGTAGCCGGCCGACTCGATGCCCGGGGGGAGATCGGCGAGATCCGGCGCGACACCCACCAGCACGCACGGCAGCCAGCGGGCGAGCTCGCCGACCTCGACCGCCAGCGGGCCGTGGGCGCGCACGGCCAGCAGCGGCCGTCCGGTGTGCGCGGCGAACATCTCGGGGTCGGCGCGCAGCAGGAGCAGCGCCTCCTCCGGCTCCAGGACATCGATCTCCGGGACAGCCACATCCGCGGCGGCGACATCCGGGGCAGCGACGCCGGGGACGATCGTCGTACTCCCCCGCCCGGTCGGGTGGGCCCCCGCCTGGTCCTGACGAACATCCACGGCGCCCACGTTAGGCCCGTCCCGTGCCGTCGTGCCGGGCACGGGCCCGCGCACCGTACTCTCGGGCTGCCGCTCCCCCGCGCCCCGAGGTGATCCCGTGCTGGTCAGACGCGCCGAGGCTGTCCTGGGCCGCGGTGGGCGGCCGGCGGGCGGGCTGGTGGACGTCCGGATCGGCGGCGGGGTCGTCACCGAGATCGGGCCGCCCGGGCAGCGCCTCGCCCGGCAGCGTGGCGAGGACGAGCTCGACGCCGTCGGCGGGGCCCTGCTCCCCGGCCTGCACGACCACCACATCCACCTGATGTCGCTGGCCGCGGCCGCGTCATCGGTCGTGCTGGGCCCGCCTGAGATCACCGGGCCACGGGATTTCGCGAACCGGCTGCGGACGGCCGCCGCCGCGGCGCGCGCCGGGACGGCCGGCGGCTGGCTCCGCGGGGTCGGCTACCATCCGGCCGTCGCCGGGGACCTCGACCGGGTGGCCCTGGACGCTCTCACCGGCGACGTCCCGGCCCGGGTGCAGCACCGGGGCGGCGCACTGTGGGTGCTCAACTCGGCCGGTCTGCGCGCGGTGGGCCTGGGCCCGGAGTCCTTTCTGGACGTCGAGGGCGTCGAACGGACGCCCGACGCGGTTCCCACGGGGCGGCTGTGGCGGCTCGACGGCTGGCTGGCCGGCAGGGTTCCGCGTGTTCCGGCCGATCTCGGCGCGGTGGGCCGGGCCGCCCTCGCCGTCGGTGTCACCGGCTTCACCGACGCCACCCCGCAACGGCGGGCCTCCGATGCCGCCGCGCTCGCCGACGCCGTCGCCTCGGGCACGCTGCCGCAGCGTCTGACGCTGATGCGGCCGTTGGACGGCGGACCAGCCCTCCCGGACGGGATCTCACCCGGCCCGGTGAAGATCATGCTGGATGACACGAACCTGCCACCGCCGGACGCGCTCGCCGAGCGTGTCCGGTGGGCGCACCGGGCCGGCGCCTCGGTGGCCGTGCACTGCGTGACCCGCGTCCAGCTCGTGGTGGCCCTCGCCGCGATCGGCGACGCGGGCCCGCCGCCGCCGGGCACCGCCGACCGGATCGAGCACGGCGCGGTCGTCCCGCCGGAGCTGGCCGCGCTGGTCGGCGCCGCCGGGCTCACCGTCGTCACCCAGCCGAACTTCGTCGCCGAGCGCGGGGACGCCTACCTCGCGGAGGTCGACCCGGACGACCTCGACTGGCTCTATCCCTGCCGGTCGCTGCTGGCCGCCGGGATCGCGGTAGCGGCCGGCACCGACGCACCCTTCGGTCATCCGGACCCGTGGCGGGCCATCCGGGCCGCCCGCGAGCGGCGCACGGCGTCCGGTCGGGTGCTCGGCGGCGGGGAGCGGGTCGACGGGCGGACCGCGCTCGACCTGTTCCTCGGCCGCCCCGGCGACCCGGCCCGCCCCCGCCGGCTCCACCCGGGTCTGCCCGCGGATCTGTGCCTGCTGCGAACACCGCTGGACGACGCGCTGGCCGACCCTGACGCCGCGCACGTCGCGGCCACGATCATCGACGGCGCGCTCGCGCACACGGCGCCTTAGGGTCCGTCACGGCACCCGGCCCGCATGCTCCGCCGGGCCACGTCTCCCGCCGGGCGTGTCGACTGCCGGGCGTGTCGACTGCCGGGCCGGGTCCACCGCTGAACCGGGTCCTCTGCCGGGGCGCGTCAGCCAACCACAGACCGGGACTCCGCGCCGGGGAACCAGCTGCCAGGCCCTGACATGTTTTGACCCGAGGCAAATCGGCAGTCTTGCTCTCCCGCAACGATCGCCTCGCTAGGGTTATTTCGACGCAACTGCCCATGTTCGAGGGGGTTTGTGCGATGACGGACCCGGGCCGGCACGACCACCGGGCGGGCGGTCACCACCCACCGCGGATGAGCACATCCCGGCCGATCTGAGGGCCGAGCGCGTACCACAACGTCACGCCCGCGCGGCGGCGCGGCCGTCTCCGCCCGGCCCGGCCCGGCCCGAGCCCGCCCGGCCCCGGCCGGCACCCGCGCGCACAGCACCGGCAGCGATCCTCCGTCAGGCCGTGCGCGGTGCGTCGTTTCCTGACCCTGACCGTGAAAGGATCCATTTCTCCCATGTCGGTCACCGAGACTGTGCCTCAGGATCAGGACCAGGATCTTCCGTCCTTTCCTTTTCCGGACACCTTCAGCCCGCTCCCGTCGGGAACACTGGCCGAGATCGCCCGGCGCGCGCCCGCGATACGGGTTCGCTTCGGCCCCGGGCAGATCCCGATCTGGCTCATTGTCCGGCATGCCCCGGCCCGGGCGATGCTCAGCGACCCGCGCTTCTCCCGTACGAAGACGCTTGAGTTCCGGCCCCCGCTGACCGGGGCGCAGATTCCCGACCCGAACTCGCTGCTGTGGCTGGATCCGCCCGACCACACCCGTATCCGACGGCTGGTCTCCACCGGATTCGCCCACCGCCGCATCGAACAGCTCCGGCCGTGGGTCGCCGAGACCGCCCGCCGGCACGTCACCGCGATGACCGCCAAGGACGCCCCGGCCGACCTGCGCGCCGCCCTGGCCGCCGCGCTGCCGGTCGACGTCATCTGCCAGATCCTCGGCGTTCCGGAAATCGACCGGGAGAACGTCCGGACGTGGAGCGAGACGCTTTTCCGCTTCGCCACCAACCGGGAGGCCGCCGCCGCCGGGCAGAAGGCCCTGTACGGCTACATGGACAGCCTGGTGCGCGAACGGCAGGCCCAGCTCGCCGCGGGAGAGCCCGTGACGAAGCTGTTCGACGTCCTGATCACCACCCAGGACACCGACGACGGCCGGCTGAACGAGGTCGAGCTGCGTTCGCTGGCGCTGACGCTGCTCATCGGCGGGTTCGAGACGACCGCCGGCGTGATCACCAATGCGGTCACCACGCTGCTGACCGACCGGTCGCAGTGGGAGTCGCTGGTCGGCAACCCCGCGCTGCTACCGAACGCCGTCGAGGAGCTGCTGCGTTACCACCCGCTGTCGATGACCTTCCCCCGGGTCGCGACCGAGGACGTCGATCTCGGCGAGTTCACCGTGCGGGCCGGCGAGGTCGCGATCGCCCCGTTCGCCGCCACCAACCGGGACCCGGACCTCTACGACGACCCCGACCGGCTCGACCTCACCCGGGAGCCGGTGGCGAACCTGGCCTTCGGCCACGGGGCGCACCACTGCATCGGTGCGCACCTGGCCCGGGTCGAGCTGACCGAGGTGCTCTCCGCGCTGATCGACATCGTTCCCACCCTGCGCCTGGCGGTGCCGGTGTCGGAGCTGCGCTACGAGCTCGCCGCGCCGATCGGCCGTCCGGAGAAGCTACCCGTCGCCTGGTGACTCACCCGCCGGCGCGCCTGCCCACCCCGGCGTGGCCCGTCCGGCCACGTCGGGGTGGGCGCCGCGACCGGACGGGCTCCCTCGTCACGAGCGCAGACCTCAGGCCCGCCACGCACCCGTCGGCCCACCCGTCGGCGACCTCACGCCGAGGCCGAGGACGGAGCGCTGCTCGCGGGACCCTTGGTGGGATCACCGTTCGACGACCAGGCCGACCACATCCGCGCGTAGTGACCACCCGCGGTCACGAGCGCGTCGTGTGAGCCGCTCTCCACGACCCGGCCCCGGTCGAGGACGACGACCCGGTCGGCCGCCGCCGCCTGCGTCAACCGGTGGGCGACCAGCAGGACGGTGCGGCCACTCAGCGCCCGCTGTGCGGCGAGCTCCAGTCGCCTGGCCCCGGCGCTGCCCGCCTCGGCGGTGGCCTCGTCGAGGATGACGATCGGGGCGTCGACGAGGAGGATGCGCGCGAGCGCGAGCTCCTGGGCCTGCGTCGGGGTGAGCCGGTGGCCACCCTTCCCCACGACGGTCCGGATACCGGACGGCAGCGCGGTGACCCACTCCAGCGCGCCCGCCCGCTCCAGCGCCCCCTCGAGGTCCGCTTCGGTGGCCTCCGGCCGGGCCAGCCGAAGATCCTCGATCAGCGGCCCGGCGAACACGTGGACCTCCTGGGTGATCAGGCCCACCGACCGGCGCAGCTCGTCCGGGCCGAAACGGTCGACCGGCTGGCCGCCGAGCCGCAGCTCACCGGACGCCGGCGGGTGGAGCCCGGCGACGAGCTTGGCCAGCGTGGTCTTGCCGGCGCCGCTGGCACCGACCACCGCCAGGCGTTCCCCGGCCGGCACGGCGAGGTCGACACCGTGCAGGACCTCATGGCCGGCCCCGTAGGCGAATCGGACGTCGCGCAGGTCGATCGACGGCTCGGTGAGGACCGTCTCCTCCCGCTGCTCCGGCAGCGGCACCCCGGCGACACCGACGAGACGGGACAGTGCCGCGCCCGCCTCCTGCACCATGTCGATCATCATCAGCACCATGTTGACCGGTTCGAACAGGCGGCTGAAGTAGAACGCCGCGGCCGTGGCCGCGCCGACCGTCACGGACCCGTCCCGGACCAGATAGAAGCCGGCGACCAGGACGGCCGCCACGCCGATGGCCTCGGACAGGTGCATCCGGCCCCAGAAGCGCGTCCGGAAGCGCATCGCCCGGAAGGAGCAGTCCATCGCCTCCTCCGACCGCCCCGCCATCAGCCGCAGGTGGTCGGGACCGAGCCGGAAGGCCCGGACGGTGTCCGCGCCGCCAACCGAGTCGAGCAGCTGCTGGGCACGGGCGCCCTCGGCCACCCGCTGGGCGGCGAACACCGGTCCCGATCGCCGCAGGTACCACCGCAGCGCGTAGAGGTCCGTCGGCACGGCCAGCAACGCGACGGCAGCGAAACGCCAGTCGATGACCGCCAGGCCCACCGCCGTCATCCACACCAGGAAGACGGACATGGCCAGCGTCGGCACGATGTTGCGGATCGCCGTCGTCACGACCTCGACGTCACCGCTGATCCGCGCCACGAGGTCGCCGGCGCCACTGCGCTCCACCGCGCCCGAGGGCAGGTGCAGCGCCCGCTCGACCACCTCCTCCCGTAACGTCGCCAGAACGGGCTCGGCGACGAACGCGATCAGCGTCCTGGTCAGCACCTGGAAGACGCCCGTGGCGACCGCGACGAGCACCAGGACCTGGACCGGCCAGACGATCGCCCCCCGGTCACCCTCGATCGCCGCGTCGATCACCCATCCGAGGGCCCGCGGCGTGACCAGCTGGACAGCCGCGCCGACCGCCAGCGCCAGGACCGTGAGCACCGCGAGATACCAGCGGGGCCGCAGCAGGCGGAGCGCGTACCGCCAGGTCTCGCCTGCTCCCGCCTTCGGGAGGAGACCGTCCTCGGGCTCCGGGCCCGCGGACGGGCCTGGGCGGCGCCTCATGCGAGCACCAGCTCGCGGTAGCGGGGGTGCGAGCCGACGAGCTCCTCGTGGGTCCCCTCGGTCGTGATCACGCCGCCGTCGAGCACCACGACACGGTCGCAGAACGACAGCACGGCGGGGCTCGAGGTCACGCAGACCGTGCTCGCGCCGTCGCGCAGCTGTCTGACGCCCTGCGTGATCTTCAGCTCGGTGAGCGAGTCCACCGCGGTCGTCGGCTCGTGCAGCACCAGCACGGGGACGTCCGCCGCCAGGGCCCGGGCAAGGGCGACCCGCTGGCGCTGACCGCCGGACAGCGACACCCCGCCGTGCAGGAGCCGGGTCCGCAGGCCCTCGCCGAGCACCTCCTCGAGGTCGTCGAGCCCCGCCGCCGCGACCACCGGGCCCAGCTCCGCCCCGGGCGCCGCGGAACGGATGTTGTCCGCCACCGTCCCCTCGAACAGCTCGGCGTCGTGCGGGGCCACCAGGACGACCGATCGGGTCTCGTCGGGGTACAGCTGCGCGACGGACTCACCGTCGAGCAGGACGGTTCCGGTCTCGGGGTCGGCGTCGCGGGCCAGGACCGCCAGCAGGGCCGCCGCCTCCTTCGGATCGGAGGCGACGATGCCGACGAACTCGCCCGCCGCCACCTCCAGGTCGAGACCGCGGATGGTGCCGGCCGAGAAGCCCTCGAAGCGGAGGCGCCCGGGGCCGGCCGCCGTGGCCTGGCGGGTGCCGCCGACCGCGTGGGGGGCGTCGAGGATCGCGGCGATGCGACCGGCCGAGGCCAGCGACTGCGCGCGCTGCGAACCGAAGCCGGTGATCCGGTTGAGGGGATCGACGAGGAACTGCGCCAGGCCGACCGCGGTGATCAGCGCGCCGATGCTGATCGACCCGCCGGCGGCCAGCCGCCCCGCCACCAGGGTCACGGCGGCGAGCAGACCACCGGCCAGCACGACGGCCACCGCCCGCACGGTCGACTCCGCGGCCGCCGAGCGCAGGGTCGCACCCAACGCCTCCCGGCTGGCCGACCGGTAACGCGCGACGGCGGGACGCTCACCACCGAAGCCCTTGAGGACCCGCAGGCCGGCGATCAGGTCCGCGGCCAGGCCGGTCGCCGCGGCCATCTTCGCGCGTTCCGCGGCGCTGCGGTGCTCCAGCGGCCGGCCGAGCACATGCGTGATCACCAGCAGCAGCACCGAGCCCGCGGTCACGAGGGCGGTGAGCGGCAGGGAGAACCCGACGAGGGCGACCACGGCCACGCCGACTCCCGCGAAACCGGAGATGGCCATCGCGGTGGCGTAGTTCAGCATGCCGACCTTCAGGGCGTCGCCGGTCGCCAGGGAGACGAGCTCGCCGGGCATCCGCTCGGCCCCGGCGGCGCCGCGTGGGTCGAGAACCCGTTCGGCCAGCAGCATCCGCAGGTCGTGACCGGCCCCCTGGGTCGCCCGCAGGTTCGCCCGGAAGCCCCACCTCATCGCGCAGGTCAACACCACGAAGAGCCCGAGGAGCGCCGCCAGCCACCACAGCATGGACGGGCCGTCCCCGGTCGCGACCGCGCGGTCGACGGCGAGGCCGATCGTGACCGGCACGAGTGCCTCGGCCACCTGGTGGCACGACAGGAAGAACGACGAGGCGCCGAGGTGGCGAAGCTGGCCCCTTCTCGCCCGGCGCAGGATCGACGCGGCCGTGTGGGTCTGACCGGTGGAATCAGGTGCCACCGCCGCGTTCACGGAGCGTTCCACCCGGCGCCATGATTTCCTCGCACCGCGCGCGCGGGTTCTCTTTCCTCCCGCTGCCGGGCATACAGCCGGGACCGTTTGGTCGGCAGGTTCTTCCATAACAGGTCTGGCGGCTCGACCACGTTGCCGTCAATGCCCACCAGGACCGGATCGTCCCACTTAATTTTTGTCTCCTCGGCCGTCGGATCGGGAAGCCGTCGGCGCGCGCATCGAATCAACGGGAACTGTGATCGCACCTTTCGACTTCCCCATACTTGTACGCTTTGCAGCCGTGACCGTCTCTGCATCTACGGCCAGATAGCCAACACAAACGGCCAACATCAACACACGGATCCGGGCGCAGGCCGCCGACCTGCACATCCAGCGCGGCCGACGGCCAGACTGATCGCCTTCCGGCGCGCGACCGCGACCGGTAGACCACAGCAGGCCCCGTTTGTACACTCTCGACCATGACCGCCTCCGCACATTCCGCCAGGAGAGCGCCGGAAACGGCCAGAGCCAGCCTGGTCGATGTGCGCCGAGGGGGGCAGGCCCTCGGCGGCAGCTACCTGTACGAGGGCGAGCGGCTCGTCACCGGCTGGCACTCACACGACCTGCACCAGATCGAGTACGCGGTCGCGGGCGTGGTCGAGGTGGAAACCGCCACCGCGCACTACCTGCTGCCGCCGCAGCAGGCCGCGTGGATTCCCGCCGGCCTCGAGCACCAGGCCACCATGAACACGGCGGTGCGGACGGTGTCGGTGATGTTCGACCCGCGGCTCGTCCCGCATCCCGGAGACCGCGCCCGCATCCTCGCGGTGGCCCCACTCATCCGCGAAATGATGATCTACGCCCTGCGGTGGCCGATCGCCCGGGCGGAGCACGACCCGGTGGCCGACGGCTTCTTCCACACGCTCGGCCACCTCGTGTCCGAGGCACTCGACCACGAGGCGCCACTCAGCCTGCCGACCTCGACCGACCCGATCGTGTCGGCGGCCATGGCCTACACCCAGAACCATCTCGACTCGGTGACGGTCGGTGAGGTGAGCCGGGCCGTCGGCGTGTCCGAGCGGACGCTGCGCCGCCAGTTCCGCTCGACGCTCGGCCTGTCGTGGCGCAGCTACCTCCTCCAGGCCCGCCTGCTGCGCGCGATGGCGCTGTTCGCCGTGCCCGGGCAGTCGGTGCTGGAGGTCTCGACGGCCGTCGGCTTCGACAACGGCAGCGCGTTCGCCCGCGCGTTCTCCCAGTACTGCGGCGAGACGCCGTCGTCCTACCAACGGCGGATAAGCACCGCGCCGCAACCATTGACCGTGTCCGGCACCGCGGCCGGGCAGCAGGCCTGACGCCGCGGCTCCGGCACGCCCGACGGCTCCGGCCAGCCGGGGCGAAACTGAAAAGCCGGCAGCGCCTCCCGCATTTCACCCGGCTGCCCGGGCGACCGAGATGACGGCTATTAACGCCTCTCGTGCGCCCTTTTCGATTCCCGATCGGGGAGCATCCCAGATGCCGCGGCCCATTCGGCGCCAGACATCCCAAGTGCGACCTTGAGTTCGCATTCCGGCGGCGCTTCAACGCCATCCGAAGCAGCTGGGGTAGCGTTCGCTGCGCGCCTTCAGGCGCGTCAGGAAAACGACCACCGAGAAGGGGATCCAAAGAAAATGATCCAGCAGCAGGAGCAGCGCCAGATCGAGCAGCAGCGGCGCCAGGTGGAGCAGCAGCTGCGCCAGAACTGGCGGCAGCTGCGCTACCGCATCCTCGACCAGTTCGGCCAGGTCAGCACGGCGGACCTCGACGCCGCCACCAACATCAACGACCTCGTCGCCCGTATCGCGGACAAGACGAACCACAGCGAGCGGTACGTCGAGAACCGCCTGCGCGAGCTGTCCGGTGTCGCGGCCAACCAGGGCGGCCTGTTCGTCTGAATGGACTGTCCAGCGCATCTCGGCGCTGGACAGCCGGGCGATCGGCAGCGCCAGCCGTCCGGCACCCCACGGTAGAGGAATGCCAGGCCGGTCAGGACTCGGCACATCCTGGGGGAACGTGACGTAAGCCGGCACCCCGCCCGAACTTCGATCGCTACTCGGCGCGTGCTCTCACTCCGCCGCGCCGAGTAGTGACCGAAACTCGAGAAGATCGTCCATCAGCTTGATGTTCTCCGGGGTCCTCGGGAGCTGACGCAGCTCCTCGAGGATCACGTCCGTTTCCTCCATGGTGGGAACATCATTGATCGACTCGACCAGCCTGACGATGTCCGTCATGGGAATACCACTCTCCCGCCGTTGTGACGCGGATGGGCCGACCCGGTACCACACCACCGGATGTCACGCAAACCAAGAGTCGCACACGGCGATTCACCGGAAGTTAAGCTCCGGGCTCCTTCCGTGTTAAATGCCCCTCTGGAACCGCTTCGGTACGGTGGGCTACATCTCGCCCGCAGTGCCAGAGCCGGTAGCGGCAAGGCCGCTACCGGTCCGCTGGCCGCGCGCTACCTGCGCCAGGGACCCTCGTCGCACCCGGTTCACCCGGCCGTGTGATCCGCGGCGGCGTCCCGGTAGCCAGCGCCGAGAGCCCGCGGCCCGAGCGGCCCGCGCCAGAGAAAGGCTCCAGTTCATGCCCATCGATGTGTCGCAGTACGCCGGCGTCTCCGCGACCGACTACCTGCTCGAGCTCGTCGACCTGTTCGAGAACTCGAACATCGGAATCATGGTCACGGGCTTCGACGGAACCGTGCGCCGGGCGAACCGGGCGCAACACCGGATCGCGGACTGGCCCGACGCCAGCTCGTCGCCCTCCGGGCTGTCGGCCAGGGCGCTCCTGGACGCCGCGACCTGGGACCGGCTCACGGCCACCGCGGCCGACGGGTACGCGCTCCACAACGTGCCGGTCACGGTCCGCCGGGCCGACGGCTCGACCGCGGACTGCCTGCTCGACGTCAACGGCGAGCCGGACGGCGGCATGCTCCGCATCGTCACCCGGCCGGCGTTCCAGGCGTCCCTGCCGGGGCCCGACAGCACCGACGCGTCGGAGTGGCACCGCGAGTGGGACCAGGCCGACGTCACCCCGCTCATCGAGCCGCTCGACGAGGCGGGCGTCCAGTCGCTGACGAAGGAGCTCGACGATCTCTTCGAGCTCCTGCCCGTCCCCGTCCACGCGATGGCCCGCACCGCCGAGGTGCGGCGGACCAACCAGGTTCACCTGCGGTTGCTCGGCTGCGAGGACGAACCGGCGCGGTTCGTCGGCCAGAACCTCCTCCCGATCTTCGCGGTCGAGGCGGACCTGGTGGCGATGGGCGAGGCCATGACCGGCCAGAGTGGGATCGTCAACTTCCCGACCACGATCCGCCGGCTCGACGACTCACTCCTGCCGATGATCGTCTATTCGAGCATGGTGATGCGGGACGACGCCTTCGTCGGCACCCGCTGCTTCGTCTTCTTCGCCGACGCGTCGGACGCCCCCGACAGCGCACCGGCCGGCGAGCCTGCCTGAGAGCCGACCCGGCGGGGCCGATCAGTCGGGGCCCGTCAGGCGGGGTGGCCCGGTTCCATGTCGCGCACGTCCTGGAACCCCAGCTGGCGCAGCGGACCGTGGAACTCCCCCGCGACCGGATCGATCACGAACGCCGTGTGGTCACCGACCTCGACTGTGGTCATCACGGGACCGGCGAACCAGGCACGCGGACCCGCCAGCACCGGCATCCCGAACGGCCCACCCGACCAGCGACAGCGGGCGAACTTGTCGACCTCGTCGCCGGTGAGCTCGCCGAACAGCTCCGACAGCTCCCGGTCGGCGACGTCGAGGAGGTGCACGGCCAGGTGCGTCGCCCGCCGGGCCACGCCGAAGGTGTGGTTGCCGCGTGAGACGCAGACGAGGTAACGCGGCGGATCGATGCTGCACTGGGTGTGGAAGCCGACGAGGCAACCGCTGCGCTCACCGCCCGCCGCGGTGGTCACGATCGCCATCGGATAGCTGACGACGCTCACCGCCTCGTGAAACGCGCTCGGTTCGACCATGGATCGCCCAGCTCCTCTCCTGCCCAGGTACGGCATCCCCCGCCCAGGTGCGACGTTCCCCGCCCCGCACTGCCGGCCGCCGGGTCGGCCGGGTGCCTGGGACATTCCCAGAGATCAGCGCCTCACGCCCGTCCCGGCGGTCGCACGGCGCGCCCCGCCAGGCGCGCCCCGCGGCCGGGCCGCACCGGCTGCCTTCCGGACCCCGGGCCGGGCCAGCTCGACGACCGGGGCGTCCCGATCGGGATCTGGTTCTGAGCCGTCCGCGAGCACGTGGCGTACCGTCGGGAACACTGTGGGCGTCGAGAACACGCTGGGCTCCGACAAGGCGATCCGGGCCGGCACACCGCCACGGGCGGTGGTGATCGTGCACGACGTCACGGATGGGGCCGCCGTGGCCGAGATCGGCAGCGTCGGCGACCGACTGCGCCACCACGGCATCGACTTCACCCTCGTCACCTCCGGCTCACCGCCGCCCTCGCCGCGGTCGCTGGACCTGGTCGTGGTCATGGGCTCGGACAACGACACCGTGCCCTGGCTGCCGTCCGAGCTCGCCTACCTGCGGGCCGCGGTCGAGGCCGGGACACCGGTGCTCGGGATCTGTTTCGGCGGCCAGTTGCTCGCCCGCGCCCTCGGCGCCGCCGTGCGGCAGGCGCCGCGCCCCGAGTTCGGCTGGCGCTCGGTGACGACAGCGGCGCCGGATCTCGTCCCCGCGGGCCCATGGCTCGAGTTCCACTTCGACACCTTCGACGTCCCGCCCGGCGCCGAGGAGATCGCCTGGACCGCGGACGCCCCGCAGGCGTTCCGCTCCGGGCCGCACCTGGCCGTCCAGTTCCATCCCGAGATCACGCCGGCCAGTTTCGAGGGGTGGGTCCGCGGGTGGCGGGAGCAGGGGCTCGAGCCGTGGCTGCGCGGTCACGGCGTCGACGCCGCCGCCCTGCGCGCCGAGATCGCCACCCGGGCCGACGAGGCGCGGCACCGCTCGGACGCCCTGTTCGACGCCTTCTGGACGAGCATCCGCACCACAGCCGGCTCCAGACGGCCCCGGGCGAAGTGAGCCAGCCGCGGTTGCCATCCGCCCGGGTGCCCGCCCGGCGGCCGGCGGCAGCGACGGCGACGCCGGTGGCCGCGACGGCGGTCGCAGCGGCGGCGGCACGGCCGATCACCCCGGTGCGGGCGACGCGGCGTGGTCGGCTCCCGCCCCGGCGACCCGCCCGCTCGGCGCGGACCGTCTCACGCCGCCGAGCCGGGCCGCGCCGTTCCCGACGGCGGGTGGTCCCGATCCCGATCCCGGCCGGAGTCTCCCGCCCGCTCCGGTCGCCGGCCGGGCCCGGCCGGTGTGGCGATCACCGGCGGCGCTGGTCGCCGCCATCGTCTCCGCCGTACTGGTGCTGGCCTTCAGCACCTCGGCGGGCGGCATCTACCTGATCAGTCCGAGCGGCGGCGACGTCCGCCAGGTCGCCGGCCCGGACACCTGGCACCCGGGCTGGTCCCCAGGGCACACTCGTCTTCGTCAAGGACGACAGCGCCGGCGACTTCTCGCCGCCACCGGCCCGGTGCACGTGATGAACCTGGACGGGACCGGCGAACGGGCGCTGGGCGGACGGACGGCCAGCGGCGTGGTGCGGTGGGCGCAGTCGGCTCGGCAGTGACCGTCCGGGAGTTGTGGACCGCCGCCGGGCACAGGCCGCGACCGCGGCGGTGTTGGGAACCCGAATAGTGATCGCCGTCGGTATAGCAGCATTGTGCTGCGGCCAGCAGCACAACGCCGAACGCGCGGGCCTGTGTCAGGACGGAGCCCGGCGGCGCGCGGGAGCCGGGCTCCCGCGCGCCGCCGGAACGTGCCGACTCGCGCCGGCTCGAATTCGCCGCGGTTCAGAATCCGTCCGGCTCGGTGAAGGGGCCGTCCGGGCCGTAGGCGGCGACCTCGGTGAAGATGGTCGCGCGCATCGCCGGGTCCTGCAGCGGACGCAGCGGCGAGGTGGCCGGCTTGTGGTCCGCTCCACGTTCCCAGGTCACGAACTCGGCCATGCTCGCCCACTCGCTGACGACGGCGAACTTCGTCGGCTCGGCGGCGGAGCGCAGCAGGCGGTTCCCGAGCAGGCCGGGCGTGCCCACCAGCTTGGAGCTGATCTCGTGGTAGGCACGCTCGACCGCGCCCTGATCCTCGGCCGGGTCGACCGCCCACAGCATCACCCGCACCCGGCCACCGTCACCGGCCTCAGCCTCGACCGGGCCGGACGCGGGCGACCCGGCAACAGCCGACTCGCCAGTGGACGACTCGGCCACAGCCGGCTCCGCGGTCGCCGGCTCCGCTGGAGCCGACTCCGCTGAGGCGGTCTCCTGCGGGTCGGTCTCCGGCGGGGCATCCGCCTTCTTCTTGCGGCGGATCACTCGGCCGCCGCGCCGACAAGGTGGGTGAGCACGGTCCCGGTGACCATCGAGCCGCTGGCCCGCAGGGGGTGGAGGATCTTGCGGTGCTCCAGGTGGCCGGGGCTCAGCTCGAACTCGCGGAACTTCGGCTCGTCCACCCAGTCGCTGATGATGTAGTACGTGCTCGGCTCGTCCTCGGAGCGGATCAGCCACTGGCCGAGGTTCGCCGGGTGGCTGGTCACGCCGTCCCCGATCCGCAGCCAGGTCTGCTCGAACTCCTGCTCGCGGCCCGGGTGGATGTGCATGGTCAGCATGATGCGGAACGGCTGGGGGTGGCCCATCAGATTCCTCCGTCGACCGTGAAGGTGGCGCCGTTGACGTAGCTGGACACGTCGCTGGCGAGGAACAGGACGACGGCGGCGACCTCGTTGGCCTCGCCGAGCCGGCCCAGCGGGATGCGGTTGGTGTACGCGGCGCGCGCCGCCGGGGGCATGCCGGCCGCCTGGTCGGTCTCGATGACGCCCGGCGAGACCAGGTTCACCCGGATGCCCTTGGAGCCGAGCTCCTTGGACAGCGAGCGGGTGAGGCCGATCAGGCCCGTCTTGGCCGCCGTGTAGTGGGCGCGCAGCGGCACGCCGACGAGCCCGGCGCCGGACCCGATGTTGACGACCGTCCCGGAGTCGCCGAGCAGCGGCAGCGCACCCTGGGTGACGAGGTGGGTCGCGGTCAGGTTGGTGGTCAGCACCTGCGTCCAGGCGTCCAGCGGCAGGTCGGCGTACGGGATGTGGCTGATCGTCCCGACGCTGTTCACGACGATGTCGAGGCTGCCGCCGAGGTGGGTGCCGGCCGCTGACAGCAGCTCGGTGATCTGCGCGGGGTCGGCGACGTCGGCCTGCACCAGCAGGTGGTCGTTGCCGGTGTCCTTGAGCTCGCGGCGCAGGCTCTCGGCGTCCTCGGTCTGGCGCTGGTGGCCGACCACGACGGTGGCGCCGGCCTGGGCGAGCCCGAGCACGACGGCCCGGCCGATACCGCGCGTGCCGCCGGTGACCAGGGCACGCTTGCCGGCCAGGTCTGGGAACATCAGTGATCCTCTCGAAAGGTGAGTCCGGAACGTTCCGGTGGCCTTGGCCACCCGGGATCCCCCGGCGCGCCGACGGCGTCGTCAGCGCGCCGGAGAGGCAGGTCAGTCGGTGTCGACCGCCCGCAGGACGAGCGAGCTGTTGAACCCGCCGTGGCCGCGCGCGTTGACCAGCGCGACCCGGACCCGGCCCTCGCGCGGCGAGCGCACCAGGTCGAGGCCGTGGGCGGGGTCGGGCTCGTCGAGGTTGCCCACGGCGGGGATCACCCCGTCGCGGATCGACAGCAGCGCGGTCGCCGCGGCGAGGGCGGAGCCGCCGGCGCACAGCCGTCCGATGAGCCCCTGCGGGGCGGTGACGGGCACCGCTCCGGCGCCGAAGACGGCCCGGATGGCCTCCGCCTCCAGCGCGTCGAGGTCCGGTGAGCCGGCGCCGTCGGCGAACACGACGTCGACGTCGGCGGGGGTGAGCTCCGCGTCGGCGAGCGCGCGGCGCATCGCCGCGGCCAGCCAGCGCGAGTCCGCCGGCGCCTGCTCGTGGTGCGCGCCGTCGTGGGTGGCCGCGTAGCCGGCGATCTCGCCGTAGACGCGGGCGCCGCGGCGGGCCGCGGCAGCCGGGTCCTCGGCGAGCAGGGTCACCCCACCCTCACCGGGCAGGTAACCGTTGGCGCGGACGTCGAACGGCTTGTAGCCGTCCGCGGGGCTCGCCGCGGAGCTGACCCGGCCGCTGCTGAGGTGGCAGGTCAGCGCGTACGGCGTCAGCCCGCACTCGGCGCCGCCGGCGAGCACCGTGGGGGTGCCGCGCCGGATGGTGCGCCGGGCCTGGGCGAGGCTGTCGACGCCGCCGGCGCCGTCGGAGACGAGGACGCCCGACGGGCCCTTGAGCCCGTGCCGGATCGAGGTCTGGCCGGTCGCCGCCGCGTAGAACCAGGCGATCGACTGGTAGACACTGACCGCGGTGCGCCCGCGCGTCCACAGCCGGGACAGCTCCCGCTGGCCGAAGTCGTTGCCCCCCGAGCCGCTACCGAAGACCACCGACGTCTCGTACGGGTCGTGCTCGGCCGGGTCGTAGGCGGCGTCGGCCAGCGCCAGCTTGGACGCGGCCATGCCCATCCAGGTCCAGCGGTCGGTCTGCACGAGGTAGCGGTGGTCGACGAACTCCTCGGCGACGAAGTCGGGGACCTCGCCGGCGATCCGGGTGTCGTAGCGGCTCGCGTCGAACCGGGTGATCGGCGCGACGCGCAGCTCGCCGCGCAGCGTCGAGGCCCAGTAGGCGTCGAGGCCCACCCCGCTGGGCGCGATGACCCCGAGCCCGGTGATGACCGGCCGCACCGGGCCCGCGGCCCGGCCGGCCGTACCGGCCGGCGCGGTGTCCAGGACGGTCATGCCCGGTCCGCCGAGGCCAGGACGATGGCCGACTGGAACCCGCCGAACCCGCTGCCGACCGACAGTGCCGCGTCCACCGTGTGGTCGCGGGCGGTGTTCGGGACGTAGTCCAGGTCGCACTCGGGGTCGCGGGTCGACCAGTTCGCCGTCGGCGGCACCACGTTGTGCTCGATCGCCAGGGCGCAGGCCGCGAGCTCGATGGAGCCGATCGCGCCGAGGGAGTGGCCGACCATCGACTTGATCGAGCTGACCGGCACCTCGTGGGCGTGGGCGCCCAGCGACCGCTTGAAAGCGGCCGTCTCGTGCCGGTCGTTCTGCTTCGTCCCCGACCCGTGGGCGTTGACGTAGTCGACGGCGGACGGGTCGAGCCGCGCCTGGTCCAGGGCGATGCGGATGGCCTCGGCCATCTCGACGCCGTCCGGGCGCAGGCCGGTCATGTGGAAGGCGTTGGACCGCGAGGCGTACCCGCCGACCTCACAGTAGATGTGCGCGCCACGGGCCCGGGCCGACTCCAGCTCCTCGAGGATCAGCACGGCGCTGCCCTCTCCCATCACGAAGCCGTCGCGGCTGGCGTCGAACGGCCGCGAGGCGTGCTCGGGGTCGTCGTTGCGGGCCGAGGTGGCGCGGATGGCGTCGAAGCAGGCGATGGAGATCGGCGAGAGCGGCGCGTCGGAGGCGCCGGCGATCACGATGTCCGCCTCGCCGTCGACGATGAGCTGGTGGCCGTAGCCGACCGCGTCGATGCCGGAGGTGCACCCGGTGGAGACCACGAACGACGGGCCGTGCGCGCCGAAGCGGCAGGCGATCTCGGTGGCCAGGCAGCTCGGCACGAGCGCGTGGTAGAGGAACGAGCTCGCGTAGCGCGGGTCGACCTCCCAGTGCTTCCCGCCGTCGCTGACGACCACGTACTCGTTCTCGAGCCGGGTGGTCGCCCCGACGGCGCTGCCCATGCTCACCCCGACGACCGGCCCGTCGCCCGGCTCGCGTTCGGTGCCGCCGACACCGAGGCCGAGGTCCAGCCCGCTGTCGGCCACCGCCTCCGCGGCCGCGGCCAGCGCGAACTGCACGAACCGGTCGTTGCGCGCGATCTCCTGGCGGGTGAGGCCGGCGGCGAGCGGGTCGAAGTCGCATTCGGCCGCGACCTGTGACCGGAACGGCGACGGGTCGAAGAAGGACAGCCGGCGGGTGGCGGTGCGGCCGTCTGTGAGCAGGGTCCAGAACTCTTTGCGGTTCGAGCCACCGGGGGCGACGACGCCGACCCCGGTCACCGCGGTGCGGCGCGGACCCCCGTCCCGTGACGCCGGCCCGTGAGCGTCGTCCGGCCGCGACCGCTGCGTGGGTTTGTTCACTGCTGCGACTGCTCGGGTAGCGGCTCGGTGTCCACGTGCCCGAGGTCGGGCCGCGGCGCGAGCGGGCTGAGGTGGAAGACGAGAAAGGCCACCTCGTCGCCGGTGTTCACGATCCGGTGCCGCATGCCGATCGGGATGAGCAGGCCGTGCTCGGCGGGCAGCGCGGTGTGCTCGCCGTCGAGGCGGGCGGTGACCGCGCCGCTGACGCAGTAGAGGAACTCCTCGGAGTAGGGGTGCCAGTGCTCGGTCACCACTTCTTCGGGCTGCAGGGTGAGGGTGCCCAGGAACCCGGACTTGGCGCCGACGGTCGCCGGGGACAGCAGCGTGCGGATGTCACCGCCGCGGCGCCGGTTGGCCGGCACGTCGTGGATCGAGAGGACCTTGGGGACCGTCAGGGGCGCGGGGGTTGCGATGCTCACCGTTATCTCCTCAGACCTGCTCGGGAACCTGGACCTGGTCGGCCGCCGGCGCGGCGGCGCGGGCCGCCGCCTCGACCTTGCCGCGGATGGCCGCCTGCTCGCGCGGTGTGTTCGTGTTGATCCGCTCGGTCATCTGCTCGGTCGTCACCGGCGCCGTCGGGCGCATCTTGAAGTCCTGCACCCAGCGCATCCGGGTGCCGGTGCCCTCGGGCAGGTACGTCCACTCGATGTGCATGTACTCGAAGGGCCCCGTCTCCACCCGGTAGGCGCGGACCTTGTGGTTCACCGGGTCGAGGGTGCGCTCGGACACCCAGCTCCAGGACGTCCCGTTCTCGTCCGGGTGCATCGTCAGCCGAAACTTGAAGGTGTTCTCGGCCTTCTCGAGGATCTCGACCGAGGCGTACTCGGTGAACAGCGACGGCCAGGACTCCAGGTCGTTCGTCATGGACCAGACGAGGTCGATGTCGGCATCGATGAAGATCGAGTTGTCGGTGTGCCCGCTCATGTGTTTCTCCGGTTCGCTCACTGGAGGGGAATGGTCTCGGCCTGGAGTCTCAGGCGACCTCGGACTGCAGGAGCGCGCTGTTCACCGTGGTGAGGATGTCGGCGAGGGTGTATCCCTCCGGCGCCTCGTTCGGCAGGTCGACACCGAACCGCTCCTGTACCTCGGCCTGGAGCTGCAGGTAGGCGAGCGAGTCCAGACCGATGTCGGTGAACGTCACGCCGAGTTCGGTCGGACGGTCCTCCGGCGGCAGGCCGGCCTGCTCCACGAGGAAGTCGAGAAGCTCGTCGGCGGTCCACTGCAGGGGCATCTGCGTTCCCTTCTCACCATTCCCGCGTCCGCGGGATACGGTTGTGACATCAATCTCTGAAACTCGGGCAGCCTGAAAGCTCGAAAGACAGCGCTCCGGAGACCGGGCGGCCTGAACCCGGGGCACCCGAAACCACGGTGACCTGCGTTCGGGGGGGCTGGGAGCGGACGGCCGGCGGACCGCCGGCCGCGGGCGCGCGGACCCGGCCCGGACAGCGGCGTCCGAGGCTCGGGCAGGGCGGCCTGCGGGCATGGCGGGGCCACCAGCCGCGCGGGGCGGATGGCTGCGGCGCATGCGACGAAGGTCGGGACGGCCCGTTCGTCCTGCGGCGGCCGGCCGCGCGGAGGCGGAGCCCCGGGGCCGGCGCGGAACCTGGTCCCGCGCCGGCGCGGGCTCAGGGACCGCTCTGATCGGCCACCCAGGTGTAGAAGCTGTCGGCCATCGCGTCCCGGGGGCCGTGCCAGGTCTGCGGGTCGTACGCCGCGATGTACTTCTCGAGCTTGCTGTTCACGTCGACGAACAGCGGGTGCTCCCGAACCGGCGGCAGCGTGCCGTTGATGTCCGCCCGGCTCTCGATGAGATGGAAGTACAGCCCGTGGAAACGGAAAAGGTCGCGCCGGGCGACGCCGACGAGATGTGGAAGCTCGCCGGCGTCCGACTCCGCGAAGACGTCGGCGACCGCACCGGCGTCTTCGGGGTTCATCCGGGCGACAATCAGCGTCCGCTGGCTGGTCGTGCGTTGGTTCGGAACCGAGCCGGATTCCGTCGGCACTCGATCTCCTCTTTCGGAGTCACGATGAACAGGCTGCGCCGCGCGTGTTCGAACACGGCCGACCGCTACCGAAGGGCCGGATCAACCCGAAGACACCGGCCATATCGGATGCGCTCGGCACCGACACGCGCAAGTGACCGGTCTCACGCGTTCGCCGGTCGGCGAAGCCACCTGGCCGGTTCCTGCTGTGGTGGTCCGCGCCAGTTATACGTAATTCCGGTTGCTCATCGGAATCATGCGGCCCATCGGAACTTCTGTCCGGCATTCCGGGTGGCAGGAAGTTGCCCTGACCATCTACTGCCAACGATCCGACCAACTGATCACAACGCGGTTACAACCAACCCCGCCGGGCCGCGACCGTCCCGGCCTGAAAGCGGCTACGGGCGTCCAGGCGGGTCATGAGGTCGGCGACCATCCGACGCACCGTACGGACGGACACCCCGAGATGGCGGGCCGCCGCCTCGTCCTTCACACCCAGGCTGAGCAGCCTTAAAAGCAGCCGCTCGGTGTCGTTCGGCCGGTCGTCCGCAGGGCTCTCCAGGTCGCCGTCGGCCTCCGCGGCCAGCGGCTCGGCGCTGTCCCAGACCTGCTCGAACAGCATCGTGACCAGGTTCGCCAGCGCGGGCGAGCGCACGATCAGCGCGTGCGGGTCGGTGCCGTGCTGCACGAACTGCACCAGCCCGACCCGGCCGTCCACGGTCGTCGCGTCGATGCGCGGGTCGTCGGCGAGCCGGGCCTCCAGGCCGTGCGAGGCGACCGTGCGGACGTAACCGACACCCGTCTCGTCGGTGCTGACCGTGCGTGGGAGGACGCTGCGCATCGCGACACCGCGCTGCAGCGCCCGCAGCTCGACCGGGAGAACCTCCGCGGTCAACGCCGGCGGGCGGCCGCGCCGGGTGTGCAGCGCGAGCACCTCCTTCTCGGCCCGGCCGACAAGGGTGAGCAGTTCGGCCCGGGCCTGGTCGGCGCTGTCGATGTGCTCGACCTCCGCGCCGTCCCCACCGGGCCGGTTGTCCAGGTACTCCGAGACGAACGTGCTCACCTGCGCCCGGGCCCGGACAAGCCGCTCGTGGCGGCGGATGAGCGCCTCGTGCTGGGCCTGGAGCAGATGCTCCAGACCGGCCTCCGGGTGGACGGCGACCAGGTGGCCGGGGTGTTCGGTGGAGGGCAACAGCAGTGACAACTCGACGAGCCGGTCCCGTGACCGGCGGACCGTGTCGTTCGCCTGCCCCACCGCCGTGGCCACCCCGTCGACATCCATGTCGGGATGTCTCAGCCACAACCGGTAGGCCGACAGCGTGACGTCGTCGAGACCGAGAAGCTCGAGCAAGATCCCCTTCCCAGGTCGAAGCGGATGGTCCGCGGGCGCTGGGGCGGCACGCGCGGTGTCGTTCACCGTGAGCCGGTCGGCAGCCCCGGTCGCTGGCTCTCCGCGGAGACCACCTCCAGGGCGTGGCGGACCAGCGCGATGAGCGACTGGCGCACCGACTCCCGCTGGCGGGCGTCGCACAGCACCATCGGCCGGCGGGGGTCGAGGTCCAGCGCCGCGCGGATGTCCTCGCTGCGGTAACGGCGCGCGCCCTCGAAGTGGTTCAGGGCGATGAGGAACGGGATGTCACGTTCCTCGAAGTAGTCGATGGCGGGAAACGAGTCGGCGAGACGGCGGGTGTCGACGAGCACGATCGCGCCGATCGCACCCAGGACGAGTTCGTCCCACATGAACCAGAAGCGGTCCTGGCCGGGGGTCCCGAACAGGTAGAGAATCACGCTGTCGACCAGGGTGATTCGGCCGAAGTCCATGGCCACCGTCGTCGTCGTCTTGGACGCGACGGCGCTGGTGTCGTCAACACCGATACTCGCGGACGTCATCGCGGCCTCGGTGGTGAGCGGGGGAATCTCGCTCACCGCGCCGACGAACGTCGTCTTCCCGACTCCGAAACCACCGGCAACGATGATCTTGACCGGATGCGGCGCCGGTGTATCGGCCGCTCGGGTCCTAGAGAGCCTGGAGTCCACTGAGCACCTTTTCGATAATCGCCACGCTGGGGCGGTCCGACGTTCGTTCGGGCCGGTGCACACTCACCAGCCCGGCGTCGAGCATGTCGCCGACGAGCACACGTGCCACGCCGACTGGGAGGTTGAGTCGGGCGGAGATCTCGACGACGGACTGGAGCCGCTGGCAGAGCACCGCTATGGCACGCTGCTCCGGTTCCAGCGTGGTCGCGATGGCCCGCCCCTGCGGAGAGGTGGACACCAGGGCCACCAGATCCAGGGTCCGGTTACTGGGACGGGTGCGCCCCCCCGTGACGGCGTAGGGCCGCACCACCGGCCCGGCCTCGTCGTCGAACCATTCCTCATCCCCTGACACCGCGGTCCTCCTGCCTGGGATCGTCATTTGCCCGCGGTGGCCGCGTCACCGGTTCCAGCCCGTGGGGAACGGGCCGGAACCGGTGACGCGCCACCGCGCGTGCATTCGGACAGGTCCTAAATCGGCAGCGCCGACTGCATTTCGGCGCGAAGCTCCGGCGTCAGAAACTCACCCACCCTCGTCACCAGCAGCGCCATCTCGTAGGCGATGAGACCGATATCCGCGCCCGGGCTGCTGAGAATAGCCAGGCACGAGCCGTCACCGACCGCGGTGACGAACAGGAATCCCGCCTCCATCTCGACGATGGTCTGCCGAACGTTACCGCCGCCGAAGAACCGGCCGGCGCCCCGGGCGAGGCTGTTGAATCCGGACGCCACCGCGGCGAGCTGGTCAGCGGTGGCCCGGTCCATTCCACGCGAGGTCGCAAGCAGCAGACCGTCCGAAGAAAGCACGATCACATAGGTGACCTCGGGGACCTTCTTGACCAGGTTGTTGAGCAACCAGTTCATGTTCTCCGACGGCCCCAGCGGACGCATCAGGTTACCTTCCTCACATCATCTCCGTCATTGGACACCGTTCCGTCCTCGATCCCACGGCCGAAGTTGGCCTGGAAGGACGACATCATGCTGCGGATCTCCTCGGGTGAACGAGGGCCCGCGGCGAGCGACGAACGGCCCGCGTCCGCGTTCTCCCGGCGCAGCTGCGGCGCCAGGTTCGCGCGCCGCCGCCGCTTGGGCAGGCCGAGCTCGTCGAGACCGTCGTCGGCGGACTCCTCCGCCGCGGCGGCTCCCGTGTCGAACGGGGGTGCCGCCGGCGGCGGGTTGGCCCCGGGGTAGGCGGAGCCCCCACCGGTGGACTGCCCCGGGTGCGACGACCGGGCCGAGCGGCGGAAGGCGCCGTCGCCGATGCCGCCGTCCTGGCGTCCGGGGTAGGCCTGTTCCGCCCCGCCGTACCCGTTCTCCCGCATGGGACGGCCGAATTCCTGGCCGCGGTCCGCGCGGGGCTCGCGGTAGCCGGTCCCGTCCCCGGCCGGGCCCTGCTGGCCCGGTGGCGTGTAGTCGGCGCGGGCGTAGCCGCCCGAGGCCCGCCCGGTCCGTGAGCGGGACGGCAGCCCGGCCCCGGGCTGGGAGTCACCCGAGCCGAAGCCGTCACCCGAACCGAAACCGTCATCCGAACCGAAACCTCCGGCCGAGCCGAAGCCGTCGCCGGTCTCCTGCCCCAGGCCGCCGCCATTCCCGAAACCGCCGTCGTTCCCGGGACCACCATCGGTCCCGAGGCCGCCGCCGGTACCGAGGCCGCCGCCGGTACCGAAACCGGACCGGCTGAACTCGGCGGTGTGGTAATCCGAGTCAGCGAAGCCACCCGATCCGTTGCCGGCCATGCCGTTGGCGCCGACATCGGTCGCGCCGCCACCGAAGCCGCCGGCGTAGCCGCCGCCGTCACCGAAGCCCGCGTCACCGTAGCCGCCGCCGTTCGGACCGAAGCCGCTGAACTGACCGGTGTCGGGCGGAGCGCTGAACAGCGAGCCGCCACCGAACTCGCCACCACCCGGAGGCGGACCGAACAGCGAGGCCGCCGGGTCGGACCGTCCGTCGGACCAGCCCGTGTTCCTCCCGGCCCCCGCGTCGTCCGGGTAACCGGCGCCGTCCCGGGACGGCGGGAGCTCGGCCCGCCGCGTCGGGCCGGTCAGCTCGCCCGGACGGCGCGGCGGTACCGGACCGTCGTCGTCTCCCTCGTCGTCTGTCCGGTTCCTGCCACCGGGCTTCTCCGCGACGAACCAGCTCGACCGCGCCGTGGCGAAGACCGGGAGGTCGTCGATCAGCGTCTCGTCGGCGCTGGTGCCGGCACCGTTGACGGCTCCGCCCGCCGACAGCGCCGCCGCGTCCAGGGCGTCCCCGGGGATGTCCCCCGCCCAGTGGCCGTTGCTCTCCGGGCCGGCGCCACCGGCCCCGTTCACCCGGTCACCGATGCCGTTGAGCGAACCGGCCAGGTCCGAGCCCTGCGTGCCGGCGCTCGACGCGCCGACCGCGGCGAACTCGCGCGGGCTGCTGTCCTCGCCCTTGTCGTCGGAGGCACGCAGCAGGGTCGCGGGCAGCAGGACGATCGCCATCGTGCCGCCGTACGGCGACGGCCGCAGCCGCACCTGGACGTCGTGCCGCTCCGCCAGCCGGCTGACCACGAACAGACCCAGCCGCTCGCTGGTCGACAGGTCGAACGGCGGCGGGTTCGCCAGCCGGTTGTTGAGCGCGTCGATCTCCTCCTGGTTCATCCCGAGTCCGCGGTCCTCGATCTCGACCACGAAGCCGTTGGAGACCGGGTGCCCGGCGACCTGCACGGGCGTGTGCGGGGGCGAGAAGGAGGTAGCGTTCTCGATCAGCTCGGCGAACATGTGGATCACGTCACCGACCGCGTGGCCGGAGACGGCGCCACCGGTGATGGGCAGGACCTTGACCCGGGTGTAGTCCTCGACCTCGGCGACCGCACCGCGGACGACGTCCTTGATCGGAACCGGCCGGCGCCAGCCACGGGCGGGCTTGGAGCCGGAGAGGACGATGAGGTCCTCGGCGTGGCGCCGCATACGGGTCGCGAGATGGTCGAGGCGGAACAGCTCCTCGAGCTCGTCCGGGTCGGTCTCCTTGCGCTCCAGCGCGTCGATGATCTTCAGCTGGCGGTGGATCAGGGCCTGGCTGCGGCGGGCGAGGTTGAGGAAGGTGTCCCCGATGCTCTTGCGCATCGCGGCCTGCTCGACGGCGGTGCGCACCGCCACCTCGTGCACCGTGGCGAACGCCTCCGCCAGCTGGCCGATCTCGTCCTTGCTGGTCGCGGGTACCGGGAAGGACTCGGCGTCGATGTCGACGGGCTCACCCCGGTGCAGCCGGTCGACGACGCTGGGCAGCCGCTCGTTGGCGACGTCGAGCGCGCCTCCACGCAGGCGGCGGAGCTGGCCGATCATGGGGCTCGCGACGAGCAACGAGATCACGACCGACAACACGAGAATGATCGCCACGCCGATGCTTCCGAGCAGGGCGTCCCGCGAGGCCGTGCTCGCGATGTCGCGGCTTGTCGCCGCCAGGTCGGTCGCGATCTGCACCTCGACGTCGTGCATCTGGCCGATCTTGCCGTCGGCGGCGGTCAGCCAGTCACGAAGGCCGACGGTGGGGGGTTGCTGCGCGCTGAGCGCGCTGACCACGTCCTCGCGCATCTGGTTGACGCCGGTGGCCGAGCGCCCGACCGTGTTCGTGAACAGCTCCAGCTCGGACGGCGTCGCCGTGGTGCGGAACTGCTCGGTCCAGGCGGTCTCCGCGCCGGCGGTGGCCAGCAGCGCGCGCAGCATCTGCGGGTTGGCCCCGCCCAGGGAGAGCATCTGGGCGACCGAACCACGCTGCTGGGAGGCCTGTTCCTTGGCCTGGGAGATACCGGCCAGCGTGGTAGCACCGTTGACCAGCTTGGCGTCGGAGCTACCGGCCGCGACTCGCGCGTTGAGTAGCAGCAGCTCGTTCACGGCCTCGTTGTAGAAGGCCCCGTTCGCCGCGATCTGGGTCTGGCGAGCGTCAATCTGCTTGCGGTGCTCGGCCAGCTGGTCGAGATGTGTCCGGATGGAACTCAGCGTCGAGCCGAGGGCGTCGCGCGCGGACGCGGGCAGCGTCTGCTCGTCGGCCTGGTAGGCGGCGAGGGCCTCGTCGACGGGCTTGCGCGCCGCCACCGCCCCCTCCCCCAGCACCGGGTTGGTGAAGCCCGATCCGACGTAAGAGTTGGTCGCATAGCGTTCGCGCTGAAGCACGTGGACCAGGTTGTTACCTTTGATCGAGAAGTCGGCGAGCGCCTCGATGCGGTCCGCGGCCCGGACGTTGTCGACGTCCCCGCGCACCTGTATCGCGCTCAGCACGGCCAGCGCGGCCAGCGGGACGATCAGAATCACCACTAGCTTCGAGCGGATGGGCCAATTCCGGAGCATCCAGTCCTCTCGTCCGACGCCCCGGGGTTGGGCGCCTCGTGTGCGGGTTGAGCGAGTCGCTCATTCGATGCCTGGTCCGCGACGGACGGCGCGCGACAAGGGCGGACCGCGATCGAATGACACCCGGCCCGCGCCCGCCTGAAAGCGTCCGACGTCGGACAACTGTAGCGAGCCTGCCTGCAAGTCCCCTCAGCACGTCCCATCAGCACACCGATGAGGACGGCGAGAGTGGGCGGCCTTTGTCAACCGGCTCACGGAAGGGGTATTCCCGGCAGGAATCACGGAATCACAGGCTGTAAGCGCTCCCCGCCTTGGCGCCAGCGATTGTTGGACGCCCTTTGATATACAGGAATACATACGGCATGGTGATGCACATCACATCAGGCGTGGTCTAGATCCTGTCCCGATAGCCGTCAGCAGGCGTACTACCTGCGCATTCGCAAACGGGAACCGATCACCGTCGACGAACGGCGCAGCGGACGGGGAAGCCGCGGCGGCCCATTCGCCCGCGGCGCAGGCCACCATGCCCGGCGCCCGAACGCGGGCCGACACGTCCGAGGCATCCGACGGCACGGAGCGCCCCGGATGAGCAAATTTGCCGCCCGTTGGGTTGAAGTCGGGTTTGGGTTCGCGATCCGGAGCGCTGCGCCGACCCGCCGCGCGACCCGGCGGCCGTCCACCGCCGGTGCCTCGGACGGTCGCTGTCGCGGCGGCCGAACTCACTGCCGCGCGACGGCGATCCCGCGTGCAACCGCGTGAAGACCCAGGTGGGACGTGCCCCGGAGAGACCGGCCGGGACGGACCGGGTCCCGCCCTCACACCCCTGGATTTGACCGAAAGCGGCATTCTTCGTGTAGCAGCTTCGACCAGGCCGCTCCCCGCCGACCGCACCGCCCAACCCGGTTTGCACTGCTGGCCACCAGACATCCTCGCTGGCCACCGGACGTCCCGCCGGCCGCCGCGCGCAACCCGCGGACCCGCACAACCCGCAAGCCGCTGTCCGAGCACGGGATGGTCGCAAGACCGCGGACAGGGCGCGAGCGATCAGGCTCATTCGATCGGGCATTACGCGGGTACCGGCCGTCCGCCGTTCGACTCCGGTCCCACGGACGCGGTGCTGTACCGCATCGTCCACGGCACACCGCGCCTGGACGGCCTGCCCGGCTGTCGCACGGCTGGAGCAGAGCGCGGCCGGGCGGCGCCGCCTCGCCGTCGACGGTGCCGGGACGACCTTCGCCGCCGCGGGCGGCGGGGGCGGCCCGACCGTGTTCACCGTGGACCCGGCGCGGCTCGTCCGGCTGGCCTGCGCCGGTGAGGACGCGCCCGACGAGCGGTGCTGGTCCCGGGAACTGCCGGACGCCCCCTTCCTCGGCCCCTGCACACGCTGAGCGAGCGCCCACTCTCGATACGGTCGCCCGACGTGGCAGGCAGGCGCTCAGCGCCAAGTACCGCCCACGCAGCGCGACCAGCGGCGGCCGCCCCCCGTGGATGCAGGTCACAACACTTTCCCCGCCGCCACCTGGCACGCCACCGTGGACATGCAGGACACCGGGGCGCAACGGGGCCGACGCGGCCAGACCACCATGAGCAGCCGAATCACACCGACGCCCGCCATCCGTTTGGAGAAGGAGCGTTCGGTCCATGACTGTCGGGGAGTGGCTCGTCTCGGTCGGGGTGCGTCATCTGGTGACGATGCCGGACGGGCCGTCCCCGGGTGCGGCGCTGACGGGGCCGGGCTCGCCCCACCAGATCGCCGCCCCGGATGAGGCCTGCGCCCGCCTGCTGGCGACAGCCGCCGCCGCACTGGGCCACGGACCTGGCGCGGCCTGGGACGGCGAGGTGCTCACGCTGCTGTCCGCGACGGCCGTGGCCTCCCCCGGGGCCCCGCCCGCCGCACCGACCCGGGTGGATCCGATCCCCTCACCGGCCGCCCTGGTCGCCGCGCTCGAGGCGGCCCGCGCCCGCGGCACGGCCGAGATCCGGCTGCGGCTGGACTTCCCCCTGGACTTCCCCGTTCCCGTGTCTGCCGCCGCGCCCGCGCCCGCGCCCGCGGCCGTGGCGACGGCGACGGCGACGGCGACGGCGACGGCGACGGCGACGGCGACGGCGACGGAATCGGGCACCGCGGCCGGTGCGGCGTCCGAGGTCGTCGGCTCGCTCCTCGCACGGGACGACGCGCCGCTCAACCCGGCCCGCGCCGCCGCCGACGTCGCCGAGACGCTGCCGGCGAACGGGATCGTCCTGGCCGAGCCGGGTGCCGCCGGGCTGTGGGTGGATCACACCGTGCCCACTGTCGGCGGAGAGGTGCGCGTCGCGCCAGCCGGGGGCGGTGTGGCGGTGGCCGGTGCCCTGCTGGCATGGCGGCAGGGCCGGGTGGGGGTGGCGGTCGTCGAGCAGCCCCCGACCGGTACCGCCGCCACCCTGCTCGAGCTGGCCTCGGATCTGGATGCCAGCCTGGTCGTCGAGGTGTGGGGCCGCAGGGGCGGGCTCCGCTCGGCCGCCGACCACCGTGAACGCCTGGCCGCCGCGCTGGGTGCGGGCGGGGTCCGGGTGATCGAGGTCCCGGTCGATTTCACCGCGACGAAACTGCTCATCGACGCGGTCGGTGACGCCGCGGCCGCGCAGGCACGCTGACGCCGGGCTACCGGCACCGGGGCTCTGGCGGCGGGACACCGAGGCCGCCGCCCGGCGACCGACCGGGCCGCGCTGGCGAGAACATCGCGGGAACAGGCGGGAACGCGCCGTCACCTACACTCACAGACCCCTCAGCCCCTTTATCACGAGATGAAGTATCAGAGGGGGCCAGGCAGGCCGACAGGCAACTTCCTGCCAAACCTTTTGGATACCCTTTTTATGTCTGATGATTGCTTTCCTGTGACCTCCCCTGCTGCGGGGTGGTCCTGGTTCGTCCGCGCCTAGGCGGGCACACCGCAGGGCGTGACCGCTCCAGTGCCCCGGCAGCGCACCGAACGCCCCGCGCACCCCCCACCCTGGTGGCGCACACCGTGGTGGCGCCGGCTGGGCTCGCTCGGCGACGCGCGGACGGGTGCCGCGCCGGCCGCCAGCGCCCTCGGCCTGCGCCGGGCGCTGGCCGTGTTCGGCCTGGTCTTCTGCGGGGTCTTCAGCGGTCTGCTCGCGGTGGCCGGCCGAACCGTGCCGGCGGTCGTTCTCGGGATCATCGCCGCCACGGCGCTGGTCGACCTCGTCGTCATCCATCGCCGCGCGGGCGCGGCCCGCCGGGCTGACGGGCCGCGCCCGTAGGGTGTTGCTGTCTCCCCGCCGGAGCGGGTCGGCGCCGCCGCGCGAGCCCGGCCCAGGCCCGCGCTCTCCGGCAGGGTCCTGCGGAGGGGCGGGCGGGCGCGGATGACACCGGTGGGCGGGCGATGACACTGACAGCGACGGGCGGGGCCCCACGCGATCTCGGCGGCGACCCGTTCAGCGAGGCCCTCATGCGCCAGGGGCTGCGCCGGATGCGCACCATCGCGACCGGGCTGCTCGCCTTCATGGTCACCGTGTACGTCGTCGCCTGGCGGTGGGACGCCTCCGGCGCGCCGGGCTGGGTCGGCTACGTGGCGTCCGCGGCCGAGGCCGGCACGGTCGGCGCGCTGGCTGACTGGTTCGCGGTCACCGCGCTGTTCCGGCACCCGCTCGGGCTGCCGATCCCGCACACCGCGATCATCCCGCGCCGTAAGGACGCCCTCGGCCGCGGCCTGCAGAACTTCGTCGGAACGCACTTCCTCGCCGAGGAGGTGATCCGCGAGAAACTGGACCAGCTCGGGGTCGCCAGCCGGGTCGGTGGCTGGCTGCGCCGCCGGGAGAACGCCGAACGCGTGACCTCCGAGGTCTCGGCACGGGTGGCCTCGATGATCTCCGGCATCAGTGACGACCTCGTCCGCGAGCTGGTCGAGAAGACCGTCCTGCCCCGGCTCGTGGAGCGGCGGTGGGCGGGGGTGCTCGGGGTGGCCCTCGACCGGGTGGTCGCGGAGGGCACGCATCATCACCTGGTCGACCTGCTCGTCGCCGAGATCGAGGACTGGCTGAAGCAGAACCCGGACACGGTCGTGCGGATGGTCCGGGAGCAGGCGCCGGCCTGGTCGCCCAAGTGGCTCGACGAGGCGGTCGCCGCCAAGGCGTACGCCGAGGCGCTGCGGTTCGCCGCCGACCTGCGGAGGGACCCCGACCACCGGGTGCGCCGCGCGCTGGACTCCTTCCTCACCACGTTCGCCGAGCGCCTGCGCACCGACGACGAGCTCGGCGAGCGGGTGGAGGCGCTGAAGCGGCGGATCATCGCCCACCCGGAGACCGACCGGGCGGTGTCGGCGATCTGGGCGACCGCCCGCGGCGTACTGCTCGACCTGACCACGGACCCGGACGGAACCGCGCGCACCAGGGCCACCGAGGAGCTGGCGGCCTTCGGGAACCGGCTCGCCACCGAGCCGGCGCTGGCGTCCACCGTGAACCGGGCCGCCGCCGACATCGCCGCCCGCACCGTCGGCCGCTACCGCGAGGACATCGCCGCCGTCATCGGGGACACCGTGGCCCGCTGGGAGCCGGCTGACACGTCCCGGCGGATCGAGCTGCACGTCGGTCGCGACCTGCAGTTCATCCGCATCAACGGGACGGTGGTCGGCGCGCTCGCCGGCCTGGTCATCCACCTGCTCACCGAGCTGCTGCTCTGACGGGTGGGAACATGACCGACGCAGCACACGACGACCCTGGGGGTTGGGTGGAGCGCCGACCGGAGCAACGCGGCACGGGGCCGGGCCGTGCCCGGCCGCCGGGGGGCGGGGGCCCGGGCCCCCCCGCCCGCGC